>JBDSPM010000455.1:0-3130 GCA_039930325.1 Saprospiraceae bacterium | reverse complement strand
TGGATGGTGTAGACGTGCAGATATTGGGACCGGTGAGGAAAGGAGTGGCCGGGTTGAAAACGACTCTCAACACCGATACGTACTCCATTTGTGGTCAAAGCCTGCATGTTCACTAAAATAAAAACTTTTGCACAATGTCGTCTGCTTCCTTCAATGTCTCTTCAAGCACATCGTTAATCAATACAACGTCAAAGGAGGGTTCAAGGGTTAATTCTTCCCTCGCTTTTGTCAATCTTTTTTTCAGGCTCTCCTCAGTTTCATTACCCCGAAGGCGAAGCCTTTTTTCAAGAATCTCCATGGAAGGAACTTTGATAAATATAGTGAGCGCTTCTTCCGGATAGAGATGCTTGATGCTCATGGCGCCTTTGACATCCACGTCGAACACTACATGACGTCCCATGGCCGTAAGCCTATCAATTTCGGATTTCAAAGTTCCATAAAACTGGCCCTCATACACTTCTTCCCATTCAGCAAAAGCATCCAGGGAAACCCAGAGCTTAAAGGTTTCAACGGAAAGATAATAGTAGTCTTTGCCATGAACCTCATTAGGTCTTTTCGCCCTTGTAGTCGCAGATACTGAAAATCCTGTATTCGGAAATGCAGACAGAACATGACGCACGATCGTCGTTTTTCCTGAACCGCTGGGAGCCGTAAAAACCAGAAGCTTGCCGGGCAAAGTCATACGATATTGGCCAGTTGTTCTTTAATTTTTTCCAATTCATTCTTCATCGCCACTACAAGATGCTGCAGCGGACTCCATTGTGCTTTCGCTCCGAGTGTATTGATTTCTCTGCCTAACTCCTGGGAAATAAAATTGAGCTGTTTGGATTTCATCTCCATATTACCGGACAAAGTCTCAAGGAAAAATTTGCAATGCTGCTGCAGACGAACTTTTTCTTCGTTGATGTCAAGTCGATCAAGGAAATAAATTAACTCCTGTTCAAATCTATTGGAATCGATCTGATCTCCATTAAGATATTCATCAAGCTTTTGCTTCATACGGGTGCGCACATAAGCGAGACGTTCCTTATCATACGCCTCAATGCTATTGCACATATCATGTATAGCAGTAGCTGACTGAAGAAGGTCCTGGTATTGACTTTGACCCTCATTCGTCCTGAACTCGATAAGACGGTCAATAGATTCATTCACTGCATCGAGGATAACCTTCCAAAGAGTTTGATCAATTTCTGCATTGGTACCCGATCGCAGGATGTTTGGCAATTTGAGAACCTCATGCAAGATCTGGTCGGGGCCCACACCGAGACTTGAGGCTATTTCATTGAGCTGATTAAAATGCTTTCGGATTAGCGCTCTGTCATAATCCAGGTCATCCAAAGCCAGGTCACCTTCAAATGTGATCGTCATTTCTATCTTTCCACGCTGCGTGCGCTGAAGCACCAGATTTCTCAGATCAATTTCCTTTTCACCAAGGCTCACCGGCAATTTGATGCGGAGATCAGTGACTTTTGAATTCAGGGACCGGATTTCGGATAGCACCTTCATATCATTGTATGCTGCGCTTCCCCTTCCATAACCGGTCATAGATTGTATCATGGATGCGAAGATAGTTTTTTAGGCATAGAGCATGGGGCAATGCGTATTGGATACACAAGTTCATCGAAAATCTTGTTTAGAACAGAATTCAACCAGATGAACATAAAAATTGACAAACGTTTCCTTTAAAAATTAATGGAGGGAGCCATTGCATAAAGTGTTATAACTTGTAGGTCTGGAGGACAGAAGACTTTGTATTTATAACACTTCCAGATAGTTACACTGATATGAGTAAAATAAAAATGTGTAACCCTATGATTCAAAATCAAAACATTATGTCGAACTTTGCCCTCCCGATTAGCCTTGAATATGGCATAACTTACTATAAATCAGAGTAATGAGAAAAGCAGATTTGGTTAACACCATAGCGGAAAAAACCGGCGTACCCAAAGTGGACGTCCTGGTGACGATGGAAACATTTTTTTCCGAGATTAAAATTTCATTATCTAAAGGAGAGAATGTTTATATCCGCGGGTTTGGGTCCTTTATTACCAAAAGAAGGGCCAAAAAAGTAGGCAGACACATCAAGAATAATGTGTCTATTGAGATCCCGGCCCATTATATACCTTCATTTAAGCCGGCGAAAATATTCGTAGATGAGGTGAAGGATGGTGTAAAGCCTGAAGAAAATCTGTGAAGAATAAGGA
The DNA here is from genome assembly GCA_039930325.1 of Saprospiraceae bacterium. Classification (GTDB taxonomy): domain Bacteria; phylum Bacteroidota; class Bacteroidia; order Chitinophagales; family Saprospiraceae; genus Opimibacter. The sequence goes on along the minus strand of JBDSPM010000455.1, from coordinate 926 downwards.
ACAAGCTTTCTATACCACTGGAGCTATTCTCTTATTAGCCATATTGTACTGGGGATTTGATACGAAGCCAACTACACAAAAGGCCCTCGAAAAGTCGAGAGCATTAACCGGTCAGGAGTTTGACGCGAATTCTTTAGAGAAGGAAGCCAAAAAAAGCCTGAAAAAAGAAGACATTGACAACATAGAAGCACTGGAATCACAGCTACAATATGTGAGGAATGATTCTTCAAAAATTGAAATACAGAAACAGCTTTCGGCTACTTGGTTTAAGTGGGGCAAGCCCATTTTAGCAGGTGTCTATGCAAAGCAAATCGCAGGTAAAATTCAGACCGCTGAAAGCTGGGCCATAGCAGGAACCAGTTTCGCAGCAGCTTTGAAGTCATCTGAATTGGAGGAAAAGCAAAGGGTCATGGCCCGGGATCAGGCTGTAGATGCATTTGAACATGCCATCTCACTTGAACCCAAAGCCGTAGAATACAGGGTAAATCAGGCCCTATGTTATATAGATATACCTGATTCTGCCCAACCGATGAAAGGGGTTCAAATGCTGGCAGGACTTGCAACGAATTATCCCGAATCTGCGTTGCCCTCATATCACCTGGCAAGATTAGCTGTTCAAACCGGCCAATATGAAAGGGCAGAAGGACGAATAGAACAGGCGCTAAAGATTGCCCCGGATGATCCGCGTATAGCATGCCTGGCAGTTGACATTTATAAAGCGGTAAATAAACCGGAGAAGGCAGAAGCATTAGCCGGTTTGTGTGCCAGAATGAAGTAGACATAATTTTTTATAAAATAATAATTTCAAGACTATGCCTTGCGGTAAGAAAAGGAAAAGACATAAAATCGCTACACACAAGCGAAAAAAACGTCTGAGAAAAAACAGACACAAAAAAAAGAATAGATAAGCATTTTTTTTAACCGGC
>JBDSPM010000454.1:0-8340 GCA_039930325.1 Saprospiraceae bacterium | reverse complement strand
TCTCATCATATCGCATACATCCTGATCAAACTGTAAATATCCAGTGACCAATCTTTCGTTTGTCAGGTAGCTTAACCTTTCAAATTTTTCAAGCACCCATTTGCGCGCTGCACCTATCCCAGTATTAATTGAGAGTGTATCAGAAGCAGTATTGCGATTTTGAAATTTCTCTAATGCCAGTAAAGTTGCTTTCAGAGAATCCGGATTGACATCATAGGCCAGTTGTGAAGTTATAAAATAAGGATCCTCTACTGGAAATGCCGGAAGGTAATCCTGTGGATTATAATTCCCTTTAAGCACCTGGTAGATGACAGGATTTGTAAAGTGAATATTGGTCTGAGCACGTAAAAATCCAAAGGATATGACTCCCAGTGTGAATGTCAGTATGTACGTCTTCATAAGTTAAAATCTTTAATGAATGAACAAGTGCTCCGGGAGACATCCGGCATATGCACCAGAAATGAAGTTATAAAATAATCCGCGAAAAGAAAATATACCTGCCTGCTCGGGCCAGTTACACTTTATTGGCTGGCTCCCTCCTATCCAGCCTCAATGTTCAAAATCATTATAAATCAGTAGTCGTAGCGGATAGCCGGAAACTACCTTTCATAAAAATTTACTAACATGAAAACCGGAATTCTTATTCTTATTATATCGTATGCGTTCATATCCCCTGCATGGTCCCAAAATGTTTCGCTGGATCCGACATTTGGTGCCGATGGAAATGGGTATGTAGCCCTAAGTGCAATTCCAGATCCTTATACCGAAATGGCATTGCGAACTGATGGACGAATAGTGATGTTTGGAACCCGCCAATTTTTTGAATATGAATTCATTATACTTGCAGGCCGAACACCATCAGGCCTTCCTGATTCCACCTTTGGGAATAATGGGTTTGTGACCCTGGGTCCATTTGATTTTGAAGATGGTATTCCACGAGAGATTATTATTTTACCCAGTGGAAAATTTTTAATCTGCGGATATTTCTACAATGAAACTAAAGATGTCATATTACTCCTGCGATTACTGGAAGATGGTACGATCGACAGCACCTTTGCCCAGTCGGGTGTTCAGGAATTTCTATATGAAGATGATGCTTTCCCTGCTTGGTCATTCACAACAGATGATCAGGAAAATATTTTTCTGATTGGCATGTTTCACAATCAGCAGGCTATTCAAAAATTAATGCCTGATGGTTCAACTAACCTGACATTTGGAAATAACGGAATAGCCCTCATGCCTGTCTATGAAGATTCAGTTTGGGAAGAATGGGGGAGTGACATCGTGATCTTGCCGGATGGAAATTTCCTTACTACAGCAAAAGTATTAGTTGACGATTCTAATATTGGCTTTGTGGCGTCCAGATGGAATCCTGATGGAACTGTGGATAAGACTTTTGGACATAATGGAAGTATATTCTTTGATACCGGATCTGAGGTCGGTGTTTTTCTCTCTATTCATCCGCAACCTGATGGAAAAATACTCTATAAAGATTATTTTTCATATTTCCAGAATATGAGGCTATTCCGCCTGGATCAAAACGGGATGCCTGATTTATCGTTTGGTGACAAAGGTTCTGTTTTCATGGACTCAGTATTTGGTCCTATTACAAATGATGGGTTGCTCATCTGTTCTGATGGATCTTTTTTGATGCCCTATTCCATGGATGTGGAAGATATGCGCCACAATTATCTCGGACGATTTCATACCAATTTCTCAGTTGATACGTCTTTTGGAAATGAGGGAAGGTTTGAGCTACCCGCTGAAATTTTTGGCCTGATAAGTTTGTCAATATTATTTCAGGAAGAAAATAAAACTATTCTAAATGTGATTTCCGGGGATAATTTTTCATACTATACTACATTGATACGCCTCAACGTAGACAATCATGTAAACACAAGTGTCATACCGTCGGCGAATTCATTAATATCTCTCTCCCCAAATCCGTCAAGAGATAGAATAGTTATTCATTTTAATAATACAGAAACAGTTTCAGCAAATCTTGAGTTGATAGATAATCAAGGAAGAATTCTTCAAAAGCTTGCTGAGAACCTACATGTTGATGTCGGTGAAAATCAATTTGAATTTGAGCTGGCTGATGATATTCCACCGGGTATTGTGTATGTAAAATTGAACACCGGTTCTGCGGAGCAGATATATCCCCTGATGATCATTCCTTAAATTACGATTCACGATTTTGTTTGACGTAGATTTGTTATGAAAAATTATGCTGTATTAAAATTATAAAGGCACAACGCTCAGCCTATTTTAGGGTCAGACACCGATTACTTTTTACTGATCTCTGCTTACTAAATCTCTTTGTTCTTCTTCTTCCTCGTCTGATCAACCGTAATCTTTGTTCCCCGATACTGGGCTTTACGGAATGCGCCGATTACCTGCTCTGTATAATCTGCATCGACATCAAAAATGGTGTGGGTATAACTTACTTCTATCTTTCCAACTTGTGCTTCCTGGTCAGGCATGTATTGATTGATCAATGAGAGAAGTTCTTTCGGATTAAATTTATTGACTGTACCCAGGTTGATGACGAGAGGAGTGAATTTTACTTTAGGCCTCTCTGCACCTCTTTTTGCTGGTGTTGGTTTGTCATCATACTTATCTCTTTTCCGCGGTTCGCGTTCCCTTCCTTCTGATTCATACTTCTTTTCCCTGCTCCCTGCTCCCTGCTCTCCCGCAACATCACGGCGTGATGGCGGGATCTTCGCTTCGCTACGACCTGCTCTATGCTCTTTACTTTTTTCAAAATCTACCTTCCTGCTGTGATCCCTTGTTTCAAATTCTGCCGGCTTGAAATCCTCTCTCGGACTTCTTTCACTCCTTTCTGGCCTACCTCTTTCTTCTCTGCCCCTGGATGAAGGTGATTTCTCACTTCTTTCTGATCTGAAGGGTTCATCTCTTCTACTAGTAGACTGCCTCCTATCTCTTCCAGCAGAATCATCTCTTCTCTCCCTGCCTCTTTCTTCTCTTGGACGATCTTCCCTTCTGTCATCCCGTCTGCCTCGATCTCCTCTATCCCTGCTCCCTGCTCCCTGCTCCCTGCTTTTGTGGTCAACATTTATATCCTGAGCATTTTTATAATACGCTAAAAAGCGATTGAATTCGATGGAGACAAATCGTTTGATCAATTCTTCACGATCCAGCCAGGCCAACTTATTGAATATCACCGGAAGAAATTCCGTGATTTGCTTTTCTTCGACCTCGACATTCTCCACTTTTTCAACCAGATGAAATAATTGTTTCTCGCATATTTCTTTTCCGGTGGGTACTTTCTTTCTTTCAAATGATTTTCCGACACGTCGCTCTAAATCTCTTATTCGATTGTTTTCTCTCGAATTAATGATTGTAATAGAAATGCCCTTGCGATGCGCGCGTCCTGTCCGTCCACTCCGGTGAATGTACGTATCCGGATCATCCGGTAAGTTGTAATTGATGACGTGTGTCAGATCTGTAACATCAAGACCTCGTGCAGCTACATCAGTTGCGATCAGAAGCTGTAATGTTTTTGTACGAAAACGGCCGAGAGTATACTCTCTTTGCTGCTGACTTAAATCTCCATGTAATGCATCTGAATTATAACCTTCAGAAGAAAGCTTTTCAGCTATCTCTTTCGTCTCTGCACGTGTCCGGCAAAATACAATCGCATAAATTTCCGGTTGCATGTCAATGATCCGCTTGAGTGCAACATACCGGTCTCTGGCCTGAACTTCATAATAATGATGCGTTACATTATCAGCACCGGTTTGTATTTGTTCAGCTGCAATCTCAACAGCATCCTTCATGTAGGTCTTTACGATCCTCATGATTTCATGCGGCATCGTGGCAGAAAAAAGCATTGTTTGTTTTTCTTTCGGTGTTGTCGCCAGAATGGCGTCCATGTCATCCTTAAATCCCATCGACAACATCTCATCCGCTTCATCAAGCACGAGCCATTGAAGTTCGTCGAGCTTTAATTTTTTGCGATTGACCAGGTCGAGTGTGCGACCGGGCGTGCCCACCACAATTTGTGCTTTTTGTTTTAAACCATATACCTGTGTGTCCATACTGGAACCACCATAAACAGGAATGATTCTTACATTCAGAAGATTCTTTGCGTAATTCTGAATTTCTTTTGTGATCTGAATGCAGAGTTCTCGTGTAGGGCACAAAATCAATGCCTGGACGTGTTCGGATTTGAGATTCAGTTTTTGAAGGATGGGTAAGCCAAATGCTCCTGTTTTTCCTGTTCCAGTCTGGGCGCGGCCGATGATATCCTGTGCGGAGGATAGAATGACGGGAATGGCTTTATCCTGAATTGATGTGGGGGTCTCAAATCCCATCTCGCCTATAGCGTCAAGGATTTCCTTTTTGAGGCCCATTTCTTGAAACGTACTCATAAATTTGTAATATCAGTGTTGGGAATAAAGGCTGTGACCGGGAGATCAAAAGGCCTGATTACTATACAAAATGCTTGTTTCGTGCAAAGGTAGTCCTAATAATCGTGACTTCCATTATAATCACTTGTGCATCAAACCACTGCAACTTCACTAAAGATTGTTTCGGCTTCGCATTTACAATGATTATTGTTTCAATTGGGTTTCGCACAACATTAAATTCTCAATGAACTAGGTCGAGGGATATAATCCTTCGTAGTAATGTTCGCTTCGGCCCCGCGAACATTTGAGATTTTTCCCTTTAGTTTTCGTCAACATTCAATCAATGAAACCGAAAAACTCTTTCTCCGGACGTCGGTCACTGTGCTTGTCGAAGGGAAGTAAAAGAGGCCTCCCACTCACACAACTGATACATTCATTGCATATCTTAATCGGTCGATGAGGCCAGCCGAAACGACACGATTATGGAGACGAAACGAAAGATGAAAGCTCAAAACTTACTCTTCTCTCTTCTCTCTTCTCTCTTCTCTCTCCTCTCTTCTCTCTTCTCTCTTCACTCTTCTCTCTTCTCTCTTCTCTCTTCACTCTTCACTTTCTTGCACTGAGCTACATCGTTCGAACTTGTTCGAGATGAGTCGAAGTGTCACTTACTAGCGGCCCACTTCACTCCCTGCAACACATGTTCCAGAAACAATGTATCCCGGTAACTCTCTACCGTGTGTCCCAATGCAGTATAAAATGCTCTTCCACCATCATACTCATGATTCCATGCCATCGGGTGATTTGTCCCCATCGCACCGCCATGATAGGTTGATTCATCTAATGAAAGCAAAACCTGAACATTCGCCGGAGCCTGTTTGAAATTATACCATTCATCAGTTCTTGTCCATCTTTCGGGGAGATATTTGTTTACCATGTGAGAGGTATCTGTTCTTTGCAATGTTGCACTTTGAATCTCAGCGTGATCCGCAAATTGCGCACCGACAAGATTGATATACCATGGCCAGTCATATTCCGTATCAGCTGCCGAATGAATTCCAACGAACCCTTTTCCGGATTTAATAAATTTTTGAAAAGCATCCTGTTGTATAGTGTCAAGAATATTGCCGGTCGTTTGAAAAAATATCACCACATCAAATGGCTTTAATTTCTCATCTGATATCATGGAAGAGTCTTCACTGTGTACAGAAGCGACGCCATGCGATTTAAAATAAGATTCCAATGCTATTGATCCGGGTTCAATACATTCATGACGATAGGCTTTTGTTTGGGAGTAGATCAGCACATTTGGCATGACCACAACGTGATCATCTTTATTCTGATCTTTAGAACATGCCAGGAAAAATATTCCTATGTAAACCATACCTGTAAGCTTAAATTTGTTCATCCTGACTTCTTTTTCTTTGTGATTTCCAAATGAATTGAAAAAGTAAATTCGCCTAAATTAAATTTAATACGGTACATCTAATTCATTCCGCAACTCAATCAAACGTTTATCCATTCTAATGTTTTTCAAAAATGGTGTGCCATAGCGAAACATACTTCCTATCGCTTTTGTACGAATACTAAATTCATAGTATTTATAAAAATTTTCCATGTCCTCCACATGCAAATAAAGCAACGCTAATTGAAAGGAGAGATTCACACCCGGTTTTTGCTCCTGAATTTCTTCCAGCCTGCGTATGATCTCCTTTGCTTTTTCAATTTCTCCATTTCCTGCATAGCAAATACCCAGGGATGCCATCGTGATAGGGATGTCTTTTGCGCGATTAAGAATTTCAGAAAGAATGGCAATTCCGGGCAGCCAATTGCCTTTGAATCCTATAGCCATAGCCTTGATGTGAAGTGCATACATGCTGTGAGGTTCAAGCATGAGTGCCTGTTCACATGTATCAAGTGCCTCGTCGAATCTGCCTGATAGCAGATAGATTTCCGCTAATGCAGCATTCGTATCACCACCCATTGGGTCATAACGCAGAGCAGTTTTTACAGATGCAATCGCATTGTCATATTCGAGCATAACAATGTGATACCAGGCCAGCATAATGTACGCCATTGGAACATTGGAATTAATCGCAAGGGCATTCTGAAAGGCATTATACGCTTCATTCCAGTTCCAGTCATACATCATTTTTGAAATACCTACTGAAAGAAGAGAAAAGGGATTTGATGGATCATATTTTATTGCATTTTCAGAAGCCCGCCGACATATATCCTCTGCCGTTTTTAACTCGATCATCCCGGTATAACCAAGAAACCAGCAGGCGAACACAATATTGCTGTATGGCATGGCAAATTCAGGTTCCATCCTCACGGCTTCTTCAAAACAATCAAGCGCCTTAACCGTACTCTGCAGTGTTTGTTTATGCCAATGATGAAGGCCTTCTAAATACTTTTTATAGGCCTCTAGATTATCAGTGGGTGCAGTTACTAATTGTGATTCATGTTCGGCTGTTGAAAGATTCACACGCAACTTATTGGCAATAGCCCTGGAGATCTCATCCTGCACGGCGAAAATATCTTCAATGCTCCTGTCATAGGTTTCTGACCATAGATGATATCCATCCGTTGCATTTACCAATTTTGCAGTAATGCGCACTTTGTTACCCGCCTTACGAACACTGCCTTCCAGTATTCTTCTTACATTCAGTTTTGCTCCAATTTCCCTTATATCCTCTTTTGAACCTTTAAATGCAAAGGCAGAAGTTCGGGATATAACCTGTAACCCTTCAATCCTGGAAATAACATTTAGCAATTCTTCAGTAATACCGTCACAGAAGAATTCATTCTCCGGATCAGAGCTTACATTCGTAAAAGGAAGCACAGCTATAGAATTAGGTGTTTCTTTGATCTTACCTTTTACTTCATCTCTTGAGGGTACTAAAATGCCCTTATTTGTGATGGCAAACACCTGTATAGGTTGTTTCACATTCTTCAACTCGAAGTACCCCAAAGTCTTGGCATGAATGCTATCATGATTTTTTATATCATCGTATAGTTTCTCTGAAATAAAAATACTGCCCGGCACAGCAAGGGATTCAATACGGGCTGCCACGTTGACACTATCCCCGTAAATACCATTATCGTCTTTTAGGATATCCCCTATATGAATGCCGATGCGCAGATCGATTTTTTGCTGGCGGCTTTGGGTTTGCATTTCGATTGCACACAGAATAGCATTGACCCCACTGTTATTGATACTGAGTGTGCCATCTCCGTAATGCTGAAGTAAGGTTCCGATATGCTTCGATAGGCTGTCATCATAGATGGTTTTACTCCACCTTCGTTTCTCCAGGGCCAGGTGTTCATTCTCCTGCATCAATGCCGTATACCCAACCATATCGGTAAACATAATCGCTGCAAGTTGACGGGTGGCCATGATATCCTGTGAATTTAGGAAAAGACTATAAGAAGAAAGCGAATTGCATTATGGAATTAAGTGCTTTGGATAAAATTAATAAAGTATTTGAAAGCTTAAGAACAAGGTATTAGGAATCAATAGTGTTTTTCTTTTTTTTTGTTCCGCGTGTAAAACTATACACATCCTCCACTGCCCGATACCGCACGATCACTTCACCGGCAACAAGCAAAACAACACCTGTAATAAACAATCCATTCCGGATAATTTCCACGATAGAAGTCCATGATAACCACAGCCTGCGCACAAATAACAATTCAAAGGCAATCACCACCGCACTGCTCAGCAAAAGAATAAGACTGATGTTCCGGTAAGGCCGGATCGTATATTTTTTTTGACGGATAAGGCAATTGATCAAAAACAATTTTGAACTTTCATGATCCGGATTGATCTTAAGTAGTTCTTTCAAAATATGAACCGCCTGATCTACTCGATCAAGATTGTGTAGTGAAGCCGCCTTTTTAAATAAGGTTTCGAAATAAACATCCTGACCACGATGCATGACGATATTCCGCTCAATACTCATCTCCA
>JBDSPM010000453.1:0-3774 GCA_039930325.1 Saprospiraceae bacterium | reverse complement strand
TGGATGACATTGATTTGAAAAGAGCATTCATACCTGTAATGGAGAAAGAAATCACTGAGCAATTTTCTTTCAAGCCGGTATCTGAAACGCAGGCATCCTTAGAAAAAGCCGGATTTAAACCACAGGCTTTCTGTCGTCCGATCAATCTTTTTTATATGACGGATACTATTCGTGAGAGGATAGAACCTACTGAGAAGGGTATTGTAAAAGTAGAAAGTAAGACACTCCAATCTATTGACGAAATAGTGAATGAACTACATTCTCACCCTGATCGATTTAGTCCGAATGTAATATTGAGGCCGATCTATGAAGAATATATTCTTCCAAACCTGGCTTACATAGGTGGAGGCGGTGAAATAGCTTATTGGCTGGAGCGAAAATCTCAATTTGCAGCAGCAGGTGTTCCTTACCCTATGCTGATCAGAAGAAATTCAGTGATGATCGTGGATGGCCAGACAAAATCACAACTCTCAAAACTCGGACTGGATGCTAAAGATATAGTTCCGGATTACGACGCAATAATCAATACCTACCTGAGAAAAAATACCAAAAATGAGCTAAGCTTTGAGGAAGAACTGAACATGATGGAAAAAGCTTATGAATCACTTGCGGCAAAAGCAGATAAGATCGATTCTACCCTATCTAAAGCCATATTAGCAGAACAAAGCAAACAAATAAAGCTCTTTGAACAACTGGGTTCTAGGATGTTGAGATCTGAAAAGCAAATGCAGGAAACGACTTTAAAAAAGATCCAGCGCCTTAAAGAAAAACTATTTCCAAATGGCGGATTGCAGGAACGAAATGAAAATTTTCTTTCTTTTTATGCCACGTATGGAAACCACCTGATTGAAACTTTAATTGAAATCTGTGATCCTTTTGAAGAAAAATTTATGATTCTTCAACCAGAGGATCAGGTATCAATTCAGGAGTAGGTTTATTAGCCAAAAGCATAAGAAGTGTTGAAAGCTTATTACGAAGCTCACTTCTGTCTACAATGAAATCGAGAAAGCCATGCTCTAGTAAGAATTCAGATGTCTGAAATCCTTCAGGCAGATCTTTTTTAATCGTTTCACGAATGACGCGAGGGCCGGCAAATCCGATGAGCGCTCCAGGTTCGGCTAAATTAAAATCGCCCAGCATTGCGTAGCTCGCCGTAACTCCGCCGGTCGTAGGATCCGTCATCAGGGAAATATACGGAATGTGCGCAGCGGCTAATTGGGAAAGCTTGGCCGATGTTTTTGCCATTTGCATCAGTGAAAATGCGGATTCCATCATGCGGGCACCTCCTGATCTTGAGATGATCATCAAAGGGGCAGTATGCTTAATGCTCGTATCAATAGCACGGGCTATTTTTTCACCGACCACCGATCCCATACTGCCTCCGATAAAGGTAAAGTCCATGGCTGCTATCACCAGAGGCTGATCATTTACCGAGCCTGCAGCAACTGCCATCGCGTCGTCCAATCCTGTTTTTTTCCTGGCTTCCACCAATCGCTCACTGTAAGGTTTGAGGTCTGTGAATTCCATGAAATCATAAGAGATAAGGTCATCAAAAAGTCGTTCATACCCATCGTCAAAGATGAGCTGAAAGTATTCTTTTGAACCTATCCTTTCGTGGTACTGACACTTGGGGCATTTATAAAAATTCTCCTTGAGGTCTTTTATGGTGCTGGTTTCACCGCAATTGTCACATTTATGCCAAAGACCATCGGGAGTCTCCTTTTTTGACTTGGTAGCGGTCTGTATACCATGTCGTAATCGCTGATACCAGCTCCGGGATTCTTCCTGCATAGATTCTTGAGTGAGGGGACAAAGTTACCTAATTGCCCCCTAAATCCCCTATTTCCTTCGCCAAATGGCTTTGGCGATCAAGGAACAGGACTTTAATACTTCCTCTTTGTTTATTTCACTTAAAATTGCAGCTTAATGGAGGTAAAAGATCCATCAAGCTGCATATCTTAAAAATCTTTATTCCAGAAGAGTAATATTCCCTTTTTTGAAGAATGTCCTGCCGTTCGGACAAGTGATATTCATGAAATAGCCAAAGACATCCGGTGACAGACGCTCACCTTTAAATCTTCCGTCCCAACCGATAGTCTTATCATTTGTCTTGAAAACTTCTTGTCCCCATCGATTGTAAATATGCAGATCAAGGGTTGAGATAAAATTACTTCTTACGAAAAGCACATCATTGACTCCGTCATTATTAGGTGTAAATCCCGTAGGCAGAAAGATATCTTTATCGTTGCAAGGCGGATTAGCTACACGTATCGTGATCGATGCCACACCTGTACAACCATGATCATTTGTGACAGTTACTGTATACGTAATGTCTCCATCTTTTGTAGGTGTAACCGTAGGGTTCCAGACTCCTGGAACTATATCACCGCCTGAGGAAGTCCATATGTAACCAAAATTCGGATCCTGATTGACGAACAACTGTACACTCTCAGTGAGCACGATGGAGTCATTTGGAGCACTTGATGAAATAGATACATTGACAGGATCGAAGAGATTAACCACTACATGAGTAGTTAATGTATCCTTACAACCAAGATCATCATTAGTCACCACTACAGTGTATGTGGTAGAGACTGATGGGTGAACTGTGATACTTTGAGTAATTTCTCCACCAGGTAACCAGGAATAGCTCAAATTCTGTCCGGGGATATTGTTGATCACTGATACTGTGACTTCGTCATCGAGACAAATACTTTGATCATTCGTAATGTCAAGACTGAAAAAAGTAGGGTTGAGACAAACTGTTGAATCATTTTGACATCCCAATGGATCCGTACCTACTACTCGATAGCAGGTAGGTTTGGAAGGTACAACAGAGATAAATGGTTCTACACCGATCGATTCATTCTTGTCGTTAAACCATTCAAATGTAACACCCGGAGTGGATGACGCATTTAAAGTGATGATCTGTACATCGCAGTATGATGAATCATGGAATGAAGGAAATACCTTGAAACCTACATCAGGTTTGAAAACAGTAACACTATCTGTTTTCGTACATCCTAAGCTGTCCGTTCCTGTAACATTGTACGTTGTAGTATTCTCTGGCGTAACAACTAATGTCTCACCAAATCCCGCGGTGATATTGTTTATCTTCCAAACAAAAGTTATAAGACCATTTGTTCCGGAAGTGGTGGCCAAAAGCGTGATAGGTGTGAACTTACAATTTGTCGAATCCTTACCGGCATCAATGGTGAATGGATCAGGAACGATGACACGAATACTATCCACAATGTCACAACCCGGTAAACCGGGAGATGAAATCGTAACATAAAATGTTTTATCATCTACTACGCTAACAGATGGATTTGGGCCGATCAAACCATCAGACCAATGATAAATATAACCTGGATTAAAGACCGGATTCAGCGATATCGTTGGATTGAAGCAATTGATAGTCTGAGTATCTAATTGTTCTGTTATATTATTGACAGTGATCTGCTGACTTGTAGATACATCGCAACCATCCCTTGATGAAAGTGTAATGGTGTAAATTCCGGAATCAGGGAATGTGACAGTAGGATTGGCCAAATCTGAGGATCCGGTTGGAAAACCAAAATCCCAATGATAAAGCAAGGCATTTAACGAGGTATTGGAAAAATGAGCTGTCAGGCTTTTGCAATCTGTTTCATATCCAAAAGCTAGTGTTGGCAGTTGTTGTACGGCAACTTGTGTCTGGCCTGTAACAGTGCATAATCCATCCGTAACGGTTACTGCATAGGATGTATTTACAAGAGGACTCACGGTAGAGTT
>JBDSPM010000452.1:0-2754 GCA_039930325.1 Saprospiraceae bacterium | reverse complement strand
CTGATGTTGGAGCTCTGGCGCTTTCCCTTCTCGCATTCCGGTTGATGAAAGTAAAATCAAATCCGCAGTATACATATGGTTACCGGAAAACTTCGATCCTGGTTGCCCTTTTTAATGCAATGGTGTTGTTAGTTTCGGTAGGTGCCATCATTTATGAAGCGGCCCAACGATTATTCAATCCTGAACCAATACCCGGAGGCATCATAGTCATCATTGCAGGGATAGGTATTGTCATCAATTCAGTGACAGCTCTTATGTTTCGCAGCAACAAAGAAAAAGATCTGAATATTAAGAGCGCTTATCTTCATCTGATGAGCGATGCTGTTATTTCATTAGCCATTGTCATTGGAGGCATCATCATTTATTATACCCATTGGTTCTGGGTGGACAGTGTCATCAGTATAGCCGTCGCTATTTTCATTCTGGTGAGCACATGGCGATTATTGAGAGACAGCTTGCGATTGACGTTTGATGGGGTGCCTGAAAATATCAGCCTTGACAGCATAAAAGCCCTTGGAAAGAAATTGACAGGTGTCAAAGAAATCCATCATATACACATCTGGGCTATGAGCACCACTGAAAATGCCTTGACGGCTCATCTTGTGTTAGAAGGGAATGTTTCAATAGATGAAGAGCAAAAGATAAAGGAGCATCTTAGGCATGAATTTTTCCATTTGAATATTCATCACATCACATTGGAGACGGAAAGGGAAAATGCGGTTTGCGAAGGTGAAGAATGCTAGAATGTATAGATCCATCATTGTTTCACTCTTGCCCAACATTGATCTATCGTTTCGTTTCGGCTCCCGCTCAACGACCGATAAAGTGTTTCTTGAGAAATGTTTCGGCATCGCTCAACATTTGAAATAATATTTCGCAACTATCTCATTGATTGAGCGACAGCCGAAATCAAAAGGTTAAAATCACTGGCGGTCACTGAGCGTTAGCCGAAGTGACACGCCCACTATGACAGCGGAGCCGAATCAATTATGGAAAAATTTCTGCCGGTCGTTGAGCGCTAGTCGAAGCGAAACGATGAAAGGTCGTTGAGCGGATGGTTACTGAGCATTAGTACACGGTTGTGTAAAGCAGATCGAAGTAGTCGAAGCGACACGAAAAATTATTTATTTTCTCAACAATTTTTTCCTTTTCTGGTTATTGAATTCATGCCGGAGGGACCATCCATACTATTAATGAAGGAAGAAGTGCAACGTTTTGCAGGAAAAAAAATTCTGGCTGTCGAGGGTAATACGAAGACAATAGATAAAGAGATATTGCTATACAAAAAGATTTTTGAATTTAAAAGTTGGGGCAAACATTTTCTGATATGCTTTAAAGGATTTACGGTCCGAACTCACTTTCTGCTTTTTGGATCTTGTGCGGTAGCTACACCAAAAGACAGGCAACCGAGGTTGCATCTTCGTTTTACAAATGGTGACTTATTTTTTTATTCGTGTTCCGTCAAAATGTTGGAAGGAGATATTAATGATCATTACGACTGGTCAGGGGATGTGATGAATCTGGCATGGGATAAGAAAAAAGCAAAAGTGAAAATAAAAGCGCACCCTGATATGATGGTATGCGATACCTTATTGCACCAGGATATTTTTGCAGGTGTTGGAAATATTATTAAAAATGAAGTACTGTACAGGATTCGCGTTCATCCTGAAAGTATCAATAAAAAATTGACTGAATATAAATTGAATAACCTTATCAAAGAGGCGCGCCAGTACAGCTTTGATTTTTTAGCATGGAAAAGAAAATTTGTGCTAAAGAAGCATTGGCTTGCGCACACCAAGAAAATATGTATCAGGTGTAAAGGGCCTATTGTCAGAAAGATCACAGGGAAATTTGAAAGAAGGAGCTTTTTTTGCCCCCATTGTCAGCCGCTATATTCATGATCATGCGTACGTTGTGGATTGGATGCTCTGGGTTTTACAATCGACATTGGATAGAAATATTTTATCCGGTGCATATCAAACAAAAAGACTGGTTCAGCTTTTATTGCCGGCATCTCAACACCATTGAACTAAATACCACTTTCTATAAATTTCCAACCGTTAAATCTCTGGATAAATGGTATCACGAAAGCCCTGAAGTTTTTAGCTTTTCAGTAAAAGCCCCTCGCATGATCACTCATTTTAAGAAGATGAATGATTGCGAAACATTATTAGATGATTTTTATGGTGCATGCCATGAGGGACTTGGTGATAAATTAGGCTGTCTTTTATTTCAGTTTCCGCCCATGTTTCAGTATACACCTGAAAGGCTCCATCTTATCACCTCGCAGTTAAGGCCTGGCTTTAGAAATGTGGTAGAATTCAGGCATACAAGCTGGTGGGATGAAAAAATACTGGAAGTCCTGGAACTTCATAATATTATCTTTTGCCGGCCGGATCATCCGCTGATGCCGGATCTCTATCTTGATTTTTCGCAATTTACATATGTCCGCCTGCATGGAAATCCGGTTTTATTTCATTCAAACTATGGAGAGGAGTTTTTAAATTTTATAAAAAATGGAATTCAGGCAATCAGTGAATTGGAAGAGGCCTATATTTATTTTAATAATACTGCCGGCACATCGGGTATACTTAATGCGCTTCAACTGAAAGCGCTTATGGATGATAATGATGCAGGTGGCTAAAGCCAAGATCATAGTTAAAACTAATCCACGCGCTAAAGCACATGGCAATTAGGAATTTTCCCTTTCAACTTCTCAATTGAAGGTCAAATAATTACCTCCTTTGGGATTGA
>JBDSPM010000451.1:0-2882 GCA_039930325.1 Saprospiraceae bacterium | reverse complement strand
TAACATCGGTATTATATATGAAAGCCTGGGCAATAATTCCGAAGCGTTGAAAAATTATTTGGCTTGTTTAGAAATATGGGAAAAAATAGGAGACAAACAAGGAGTTGCTATTTGCTACAATAACATTGGAGTTATCTATCAAAACCGGGGCGATGATTCCGAAGCATTGAAAAATTTTGCGGCTGCACTTAAAATAAGTGAGGAAATAGGAGATCAGGAAGGAATTGCTATTGCATATATTGCCATCGGTTCGAATTATGATAAACAAGGCAATTATTCTGAAGCGCTGAAAAACCTATTTGCTTCACTGAAAATATCAGAGGAAATCGGCGCTAAACATGAAGTTGCCAGCACTTACAATAGCATCGGAGGTGTGTATTTGAATGAAATGAAAATACAGGATGCTTTAATTTATGGAAGTAAGGGACTTCAGCTTTCAGAGGAGGTCGGTTCATTGGAACTTATTAGAACTGCGCATAAAACTCTCTCTGTTATTGATTCTGTGCGCAATGATTTCCAAGGCGCCTATGAACATTTTAAACTCTACATGCAAATGAACGACTCCATTTTCAATATGGAAAAGGATAAGAAGATCACCCAGCTTACTATGCAGTATCAGTTTGACAAGCAACAGGATTCCGTTACAACTGAACAAAACAAAAAAGATGTAGCCTATTTATACGAAAAACAACTGAGTGATGAAAAACTTAGCCAGCAAGAAAAGAATTTAGTATTGAAAGGAAATGAACTGAAGTTCAAGAATTTGGCGCTCATCATAAGCAATAAGGAAAAAGACCTGGAACGCCTCGCCTTTCTGAAAGAAAGAGCTGAAAAGGAAAAGAAGGAATCTTTATTGGCGACAGCTGAGGAAGGAAGAAAATTACAAGGTCTATCCATTTCGGGTTTAGAGAAGGATAAGGCATTGCAGGCTGCTATTATCAACGACACACGAAAGAACAGGAATATTACCGTGGCGTCGTTACTCGTTATTTTTTTATTTGCTGGGACCATCCTATACCAGCGCAATCAACGTAAGAAGCTGACATTTGAGAAAAAAATTACTGAAACCGAATTAAACGTTTTCCGCTCTCAGATGAATCCTCATTTTATGTTCAATGCCTTGAATTCTATTCACTCATTTATCCTTTCAAAGAATACAGACATGGCAGCCAATTACCTGGAGAAATTTTCAAGGCTCATGCGGATGATTCTCGAAAATTCCACCAACCCAATGGTGACTCTCTCTGATGACCTGAAAGCATTGGAGCTTTATATGGACCTCGAGATGGAACGATTGGACAGGAAATTCAGCTACACAGTAAATATTCAAAAGGACATTGATCCCGGAACCACATTCATTCCTCCCCTCATTTTTCAACCCTTTGTTGAAAATTCGATATGGCACGGTTTGAGTGAAAGAGAGATGGGTGGTAAAATAAACGTGGATATTAGCAAAGCTGATAATCTCCTGAAGTGCACAATCTCAGACAATGGTCGGGGTATGAAAAAAACATCCGCGAAGAGTAAGTCCTATGGTATCTCCATTACCCGCCAGCGGATTGAAAATTTGAATAAGGTGCATAAGACAAATGCGTATTGCAATGTGGAGGAAACCCTTGATACAGAAAATCATCCGACCGGAGTGAGAGTAGAGTTGGGGCTTCCATTGGTGACGGATGAAAGGTAGAGAGGATGAAGATGATTTATTTTCTTGCAAAACCATATTCTATTCCATTGCCATCCAGGGATTCTACTCTCACCAGAAGTGAATCGGCACGCCTTAAATCGATATTGTCTTGCTCTGCAATGGGTTTAAACTGATAAACGATCCGCTGTGGAAAATCGTGAAGGGCATTTTCGAAAGTGTATTTGTTTACTTCTGATTTGACTAGCTTGAATTCTATTGGCTGGCCGTTATTTTGTTCTGGTACTGTTGCTATGTAGAAGTAATCTGGCTCTCTGAATTCCAATTGGATTTGTTCGAGCATCGTCGTGTCTTTATCCGTAAAGATGAGGCCAAGGCCGACAAGAGATTCCTCATGATAAGGTGACCATATTTCCAGGCGTGTGCCACCGGCTGATCTTCTCATTTCCCATGTACCCACCAGCCAGTTGAAAGGCTTCACTTTTGGTGAGCAGCCGGGCAGAAAAAAAATTATAGATATGATCAAGAAGCAGCAAACAAAGCCAGAATTTTTCATGGATACAAAATACCGCATTTTTTCCCGGATCAATTTGAGCCTGACATGTGTTTCTACCATGGTTTCTGTCATTTGTGATGCCTGAGAAGCTTGATTTGCTTTGCTTTAATTTATAGACGCACTATGGGTCATGTCTGTATATTTGTCCTTCTTTTAAAAAAAGGTGGACAGAAAAAGATCTTAATAGCCTTTAGAAAAAAATGCTATTCCTTACAAAACCTTCCAATCCAGGCCATTAGATGAAATCCATCCATTCAAAAATTACATTCGCAAGTTTACTGGTTACGCTGGGGATCGTCTTCGGGGACATTGGGACATCGCCCCTATACGTTATTGCTGCCATTATTGGAAAAAATACAATTTCCCGCGAGCTGATTCTTGGCGGCTTATCATGTATTTTTTGGACACTGACCTTACAGGCTACAGTGAAATATATTATGTTGACACTCAGAGCCGATAATCATGGAGAAGGCGGTGTCTTATCCCTGTATTCCCTTGTTAAACGATTGGTACCGCGGGGAATGATCTATGTGGCGATGTTGGGTTGTGCAGCCTTATTGGCTGATGGAATGATCACGCCGGCTATTTCACTTACAGCTTCTGTCGAAGGGCTCCAGAAACTATCCCATAATGTGCCTGTGCTGCCTATCGTTATCGTTATCCTGATTGGACTATTTACAT
>JBDSPM010000450.1:0-7141 GCA_039930325.1 Saprospiraceae bacterium | reverse complement strand
AACCAATGTGTCTTTCGCTGGAAGAATTGGATAAAATTGAAAATGCTGCAACCGAAAACGGTTTGACTGTAATGGAAGCTTTCATGCATTTGCATCATCCTCAAACCCATTTATGGAAATCGATTATTGATGAAGGGCGCATTGGGGAATTACGTACGATGCAGAGTTGTTTTTGTTTCAATTTCGACAGAGATAAGGACAACTATAGATGGAACGCAGATCAGGGTGGTGGAGCTCTGTGGGATGTTGGTGTCTATCCTATTAGCTTGTTTCAATACCTATTTGGAACCGCACCTGAAAATGGTTTAGCTTTTATGTATTCTGAAAATGGAATTGATCTTTCTACATCCGCCATTCTTGATTATGGTAAAGGCATAACCGGGCAATTTTTTGTAAGCTTCAGATCTGCCTACTCAACCGATACCGTCATTCATGGCGCTGAGGCACAACTATATATTTCTCATCCATTCAATAATGTAGATTCTTGTAAAGCTTTCATCAAGAGAAATGATGAGATAGAAATAATTGATGTACCTCGGCAGTATTTATATTCAGGAGAAGTGGAAAATATGCATGATGTTGTTCTTGAGAGTAGTTCGCCTTTTGTCACTTTGAAGCAATCAAGAGATGTATTGAAAACAATATTGTTGTTAAGAGAAAAATGAATTGATCGAAAAATCTGTCTTTTATCCTGCCAGACTTTTGAAGCATTTGCTTCAAATCAATATTAGCTAGCATTTTCAGATGGTTGATCTCAAAAAGGAAGCTTGTAGCTTCCTGCGAAAATCAAATAACACTTATATTTGATCAATCTCTAATGGAACATTTGAAGCATGTACCTCTTGTGTTTTTAGCTAGGTAGGGGCAAGCCCTACCGGTACACAATTTTTCGTGTTAATTCATGTAATTCGAGGCGAAAAAGCTTGGAGCATGGGGTATGGGGCATAGAGTTTTCAATTCGTGAAAATTCGTATGATTAGCTGCACGACTAGAGCTTTTAAACTTTGGTCCTTCCGGGACGGGTGATAAATCCAAAAACACTTCCGCAAATTCCGCCCATGATATGAGCAAACTGGGATATCTGATCCGCTTTGAGACTTTCGATTACTTCCTTTCCAATAAATAAAATCGCGATCAGGATAAAGGTCAGTGGAATCTCTCCATGTTTTGAATTGGTAAAGCTGACCAGAAGGATCAGCATAAAAACAATGCCGCTTGCTCCCAGCAAACCTGAATGAAAGAAAAGCAGATTGAAAATACCTGTCATAAAAGCTGTGACCAGTATCATCAGCAAAGTCCATCTGCTTCCGAATTTCTCTTCGATGATGGGTCCAATCAGCAAAATGAAACTCAAATTTCCAATCAGATGCTCCCAGCTCACATGACCCAGCACATGAGTAAATAATGTAAGTATTGAAACGGGATTTGACAAGCTGACATAGCCCACCGTAAAGTATGGCAACAGATTGCCAGCCACCAACTTATCCAGAAGAAATACAGCTACACACAGCAGCGAAAAACCAAGGATGACAGGTGAGTTGTATTTGAGTTTCATAAGGAAAGTAGATATGCAGGTTGAAATTAATATTAATCAGGGACTATGGAACGTAAGAGCGTAAGAGCGTATGCTTCGACTTGCTGAACACATCCTCGTGCTACAGCTCAGCAACCGAGCGTTAGAGCGTAAGAAAAATAAAGTATCAAATGATTGTAATTTCAATTAGGTTAATTTTTCGTTAATGAAAATTTTGATTTATGCAATTTCAAAAGCGCTCGCATCTATCCCACATATCCGGTGCTTTTAATTGCCTGACTTAATCACGTGACATAGCCGGCCATCACCCGAACAATATCGTTAACCGTTTAAAATCTTATGGTCATGAATTCATTATTTCTGGCAATCGTCACGATTGCAAGCAGCTTGTTTATTATCCCAAATTATGCACCTTACGCAGATAGCGTTAAGCATGTAAATAATTCCACAACTGACTATGATGCTTCGCAACCGGCATGGAGTCAGTCTGCGATCGATTGGTTGCTGGATGCACAATCACCAAATGGCGGCTGGGGATCAGGCGCTCATGCTTATCAGAATGTGACTGATCCACATATGGTCCAAACAGATCCGGCCACAACATCATTCGCAGCAATGGCTTTACTCAAAGCGGGAGGGAAACTGGATCAAAATCCCTACAAAACACAAATCATGAAAGCACTCGACCGAGTGCTAAAAGACATCGACAACAGGCCTGACAATGGACGCATCACTTCACTCGAAGGAACACAACCACAGGTCAAACTTGGTATTCATATCGATGCATCACTTGCACTTCAATTTCTATCTGAAATGCGCGATCAGCTTACCGATGATGCGCTTCATGGCAAAGTGGATAAGGCTGCGGAAACCTGTATCACACTGATTCAGGGAAGTCAAAATGCTAACGGCGGATGGGCCGGGGGCGGTTGGGCTCCTGTATTACAATCTGCTATGGCAAACAACGCACTTGAACATGCACAGAAAAGATATAAAGTAGATCAGAAAGTAATAGACCAATCCAGAAATTACCAGGCAAATAATATTAGCACCGACGGCGTAAAATCAGAAGATGCAGCAGGTGTTCCTCTTTATGCAGCCGTCAGTGCTCAACGCGCTACATCAGCCGATGCAAAAGAAGTAGAGAAAATGCTTGAGCCCGGAATGGTTCTTAGTTTTTCAACCGGCAAAGTGAAAAAAGAAGCCATCAGCAAAGCGCTTGAAGCAAAAGGCATGGGCAGCGGCAAAGCAGAACAAATGGCAAACTCATATGCCGTCAATCAAACATCCACCCAGGCTCTTCAAAGCGATGATATCTGGAATGGCTTTGGCAACAACGGTGGTGAAGAATACCTTTCCTACATGATGTCCAGCGAAGCACTGGCACAGCAAGGAAAGGAAGAATGGAGCAAGTGGAGACAATCCATCGAACCCAAATTCAAACAATCCCAAAATCCAAACGGAAGTTGGAGTGGTCAACATTGCATCACAAGCCCGGTGTTTTGTACGGCGGCGGTGATACAGGCGTGGAACGCGGGAAATGCGCAGTAAACAGCGTGAGGCGTGAAGCGTCAATCGTGAATTGAATTGTGAGTTGCGGTTGCTGAGCTGAGCAGGATGAGTATAGGATGCGCGTGTCGAAGTATAGTATAAGGATGTGTGAAAGCAGGTCGAAGCATGAGTGGTGAATAATCTAAATATACTTTGGAAGTTCATCATCAGAGTATATTTAGTTTTATTTTGCTAAAGGTGATTTAATAACCTCGTCCAGGTATTGATACCTGTGCCGAAATAACAATCTTAATAGATCTTAATTTTTCATACTAAATCCGCGTCCTCCTTTTTTTTATTTTTAATCAACTACCTGCTGTGAAAAATTATTACCCCTCACTATTATTGATTCTACTTTGTTGTTCAATGAGTTGTCATAAAAAAGAATTGACGCTTGATGAGGCGATGCAGAAATCCATCACCTGGATCTGGAAACAACAATCTACAGATGGCGGATGGCACAGTAAGACTCACAAAGTACTGGAAGATGGAAAAGTATTGACTCCTTATATTTTATTTCAATTAGCGCAAATTAAAGATGGCTCATTGGCTCAACATCCAGAACAGGCAGAAAAAGCGATCAGCTTCATCATCAATTCAGTGAAATCTTCTCTCAATGCAGATAGCACGACATTAATTGAATATCCAAATTATAGTGCAGCCTATGATTTGCGGGTATTGCACAAACTGAACCGTGATACTTCACTTCAACGCATTATTGCCAAATATCTTCTTGATCAGCAATTCACCGAACACCGTGGATTTACAAAAGACAGTCTTGCTTACGGAGGATGGGGATATGGTGAACCGGATTTAAAAAATGGAGAGCATGGTCATGAAGATATGTCGCACACACGACGTGTGATCCAGGCTCTTGTAGAATCCAATCAATTGTCTGATAGTCTTAAACCTGGCATCAAATTGTTTTTAGAAGGCACACAACGAACACCAACAGATCCAAGATTATATGAAGGTTGTATTTCACGATTTGCATTGCCTTATGATGGTGGTTTTGTTTCATCCGTTGTTACACTTGCAACGAATAAATCTCAAGTTGTAAATATTGAACATGCAGGTTATCATTATCCAAGCTATGCAACAGCAACCTGCGATGGATTGATAGCAATGCATGCTTTGAAGATGGATTCTACACAAGCTTATAAAGATGCTGTTGCATGGTTGCAGAAAAATCAGCATTACGCTTTTATTGATGGATTATCTACAAATGATCCAGAGCAATGGACGTATGTGATGCATTATTATCATCTTTCCGTGCGTTCAGAAGCGATGTCGGTAATCGATCCACATGGTGCATGGCGTGACAGCATTTCAACTACGCTTATCAAAGAACAACTTTCTGAGGGTGATTACACAAATCCATTGGGAGGGATCAACAAGGAGGATGATCCTTTAGTATCCACAATCTTTTGCATTCAGGCGGCGAATGATGTCCTTCATTCAGTGGAACATTAGTCAGTAGGGAATTTTTCTCCCCCTTGGATTCTGCGAATCTTGTTCCCCCAGGTGGGATACTTGTGGATTGATTTTTATATCAAACCCGAGGCAGTCATGAAATCACTTTGAATTAAGCGTCTCTTTAATCATTGCTTCTAATACTTTCATATCGACGTCCGCAAGTTTATTGACATACAGACACCCCATCCCCGTTTTGTGTTTGCCTAATTTTCTCAGCGAATCAGCATGCACCTCAAGATGCATCAGGTAGATGGAGAAGTTAGCCTTACGAGGCGAAAATCCGATGTCAAACCACTCTACTTCTCTCCCTGACGCACTTTTGATCCGCTTCTTCCCGAAACCGATCAATGAATTGCCCCACATCTTTGGTTTTTCTTTGCTTGCCTTTTCCATTAGTGATAGCAACACGAGACTGTCCTTGCGTTTTTGTTCATCAGCTACTCCATTGATAAACTCCTCAACGCTTAATTCATTTTCTGTAGTCTTTACTTTTGCCAGTTTAGCCATTTGATATTCTTTTACACAATTTTACAACTTTCTTGCTACCGGCATATGAACGAATATGCCTGTTTCAATCGTTATGGTCTGTGCTTATCCCCGTATTTTTGGGTTTTACATCTCTGCTATGAAGAAGACGTTATTCTATGTTCTTGCCGTTGTTGTTGCTTTCGGTTTTGGGGTCGCTGCCACTACTGTCCAGCAAAATGGCCGTTATTTTGATATCACCAAGAACCTGGAGATCTTCAATAACCTGTATAAGGAGCTCAATACCAATTATGTAGACGAGATCGATCCAAATCAGATCATGAAAGTGGGCATCGATGCCATGCTTGCCACCTTGGACCCTTTCACCAACTATTTCTCGGAATCACAAATTGAAGGTTACCGGTTTAAGAATGAAGAAGGAGAGGCTTCTTCAGGTTTGAGGGTGAAAAAAATTGACACAGACCTCGTCATCACCGGTATCATCGAGCAATCTCCTGCCCATACCGCAGGCCTTAAAGTGGGTGATGAGATCAAGGCGATCAATGGCGAGACCACAGAAAAAAGAACAGCAGAAAATGTAATGGATATCATCAGTGGTCTTCCTGGCAGTGAGATGACACTTGATGTAGTCAGGCCCGGGAAAGTAGAACCGATGAACATCAAAATTATCCGCGGAGGTATGGATGGAAAAAACGTTCCGTATTCCGGCATGGTGGATGATGCGATTGGATATATATCACTGACTACTTTTTCAAGGGATGCAGGCCGCAATGTGGCTAATGCACTCCGGGATCTGAAGACAGCTTCACCTGACCTGAAAGGTGTGATTCTTGATCTTCGGGGCAACGGGGGTGGATTACTTCGGGAAGCAATCAATGTTTGTAATGTTTTCATTCCTGCAAATGAAACCGTAGTGACGACACGAAGTAAGGTTGTCGAATCCGATCAGGAATTCAAAACGCGCAATGAAGTGGTAGACCAAAATATTCCGCTCGTGATTCTTATCGATCAGTTTTCCGCATCGGCATCTGAGATTGTTTCCGGTGTCATGCAGGATCTTGATCGTGGTGTATTGATCGGTCAGCTATCTTATGGAAAAGGACTCGTGCAGAATACGTTTGATATCGGGTACAATGCTAAGATCAAGCTTACCACCTCTAAATATTATATTCCCAGCGGCAGATGTATACAATCTGTTGTTTACAAAAATGGTGAACGCGTGCATATCCCCGATGCCCAACGCGCTAAATTCAAAACTCGTGCAGGTCGCACAGTTCTGGATGGTGGTGGAGTGCAGCCGGATGTTGCTATGGATGGCGAACAAAAGCCCCTCATCGTCCAAAAGTTGCAGGACCAGGATGTCATCTTCAATTATGTGACACAATACTGCATTGGGCGCGATAGCATAGGCCCGCTTGAAGCATTCCGATATACTGACTTTAACGGATTCACTCAATACATTTCAAAGAATGAGTTCAGGTTTGAAACGAAAACTGATGAATTGCTTAAAAATCTGAAAGATGTTTCAAAAGAAGAAGCTTATTCGACTGATGTGGCAGGACAGGTTGACAAGCTTAAATCCATTGTCGAACAGGAAAAATCCAACCAGGTGAAGTCTCATGAGAAAGCCATTTTGCAGGCTATCGAGCGTGAAATACTCAGCAGGTATTATTTCGAAACCGGTCTTGTGCGACATCAGCTTAAGAATGATCCGGAACTGGCGGAAGCTATTTCGGTACTGAAGTCGGGGGATAAGTATAAATCCATACTGAAAGGGAGCTGAGGTCAATCGTGAGGCGTGAGGCGTGAGTTGCTACTTCCTGCAGCCAGGAGGCTGCTTTACCCCCTACCCCCTAAAAAGGGGGACTTGATAAAAGAATATACGTTAATTAGTTTCCCCCTTTTTAGGGGGTAGGGGGCAAAACAAGGTGTTTAACTATGTACATACTTCATATAGAGACATCAACGAAGATTTGTTCGGTTGCTTTAAGCAGGGATGAAGAGATGGTGGTCTGTCTTGAGCGCAATGATGGCATGAATCATACCACGGTTTTAGCTCCCCTGATTAATGAGATATTAAATACTGCCGGTATT
>JBDSPM010000449.1:0-2834 GCA_039930325.1 Saprospiraceae bacterium | reverse complement strand
ATCAATGATCTGAACTACCTGGGCAGAATTTCCCGTGATTTGAAGTACAGCCTCGGTTTGCTTACCATTCACGAGGCTGGCGTATGTGATCTTATCTCTTTCAGCTGACACTACGATCCGTCGGCTTAGTGCATACGGCGCTCTGAGTGATCTGAAATCCCAAACCTGGCCAGGACCCGGAGGCGTCACCATCAGGTCATCTGGCAAAAATTCATTAGCATAATAAACCGTGTCTTCCGCCAGCTCGGTCCATTTCATTTGTTGTGCAGAAGAACATATCCAGAAGGATATGAATATGCATAGAATACTATATCTGATCATTGTAACCATTGCAGACCCACAAATTTAGAATACTCCCCCTGATGATGCATCAGCGAAGCATGATCACCTGATTCAATGATCTTTCCATCTTGCAAAACAATGATTTGATCAGCATGTTGCACGGTTGACAAGCGGTGGGCTATGACAATGGATGTTCGACCTTCCATAATATTGGAAAGGGCCTCCTGCACCAGCCTCTCAGATTTTGAATCCAGGGAGGCAGTTGCCTCATCAAGAATGAGTATGGGCGGGTTGACAAGCAATGCCCTGGCAAGTGTCAATCGCTGTCTTTCACCCCCACTCAATGTGCTGCCTCGATCGCCCACGATGGTTTGATATCCTTCAGGCTGGCTCATGATGAATTCATGCATTTGTGCAATCGTTGCTACAT
Organism: Saprospiraceae bacterium; assembly: GCA_039930325.1. Lineage (GTDB taxonomy): Bacteria > Bacteroidota > Bacteroidia > Chitinophagales > Saprospiraceae > Opimibacter. Next base: position 2,122 of record JBDSPM010000449.1, on the reverse strand, counting down.
GTATCACTTCTTCCAAAGTGGCGCCAGGTTTTCCAAAAGCTATATTGTGAAAGATTGTATCATGAAATAATACCGGATCCTGGTTGACAATTCCCATCAGGCTCCTGAGTTGTTTGATATCAAAATCCCTGATGTCGGTTCCGTCAAAATAAATAGCACCTTCTGACACATCATGGAATCTAGGCAACAAATCAGAAAGCGTAGATTTTCCTGAACCGCTTGATCCGATGATGGCGACAATCTGGCCTTTCGGAATTTTGAGATTGATATTTCTCAGGACCCATTCCCCTCCCTGATTATATTGAAATCCTACATTTTCGAATAGGATGTCCTGTTCAAAAGCATGGATTTGCCTGGGCTCACTTTTTTCAAAGATTTCTTCCTTGTTGTCCATGATCTCATTTACACGGTCGACGGCTGCAAGACCTTTTTGAATATTATAGTATGCCGAAGAAAATGATTTGGACGGCGCGATGACATTGAAGAAAGCATATAAGAATGCAAAAAAAGTTTCAGGCTTAATTTCGTTTTTAAATACAAGATGAGCTCCGTACCACAGCAATACAGAAACTATGGTGATCCCAAGCACTTCTGATAAAGGAGAGGATAAGTCACGCCGGTACATAATTCGGGTGAGCAATTTCTTATATCGCTCATTGATCACGCTGAATCGATTACGTTGATAAAGTTGCGCATTGAATCCCTGTATGATCCTCATACCATTAAGGCTTTCTTCCACATGAATCACCAGGTCTGCAAGCCTTCCCTGGGCTTCCTTTGATTGTCTTTTGAGGTTGCGGCTTATTCGCCCAACAATAAAAACAGTAATAAGTATGAGAACGAATACAAAAATGGTGAGCCTCAAGCTGGTGAAGAGCATAAACGAAATGCTGCCAATGATCACAATCGGTTCTTTAAAAACAGATTCAATCACGTTCAGAATAGAGTATTCGATTTCCTGTACATCGGTGCTGATTCTGGACATCAGATCACCTTTCTTTCCCCGGGTGAAAAATGCCAATGGAAGGCGCATGTATTTTTCAAAAACTTCGTTTCGCACATCTCTGACAATGCCATTTCGCACCTGGGCCATAAACACCAGCGAGAGGTAACGAAAAAAATTTTTAAGAAAAAATATAATGACAAAGGTGACACAGACGATGAGAAGCGCTGTCTCTTGTGAATACACCTCTACTAGACGTCCAAACACATATTCAAGCCACGACTGAATATGATTGATGCTGAAAGCTACGTATTCACCGGGAGGCTTGACTCGGCCAAAAATGATTTGAAAAAAAGGTATAATGATTGGAATGCTAATGACCATCGTGATAGCCATCAGCACATTGCAAATAATATTTCCGACAATAAGCCCTTTATATCGTCTAAGATAAAACAGCAGCTGACGAATAGGGGTTTGCCCCGAAGCTATCATTTAATCTTCCAGCTTAAAATGATCGAGGAAGCCGGTATTGAAATCCCCTTTTCTGAATTGGGGATCCTGCATCAGTTTTTTATGAAATGGAATGGTGGTTTTTATTCCTTCAACTATAAATTCATCTAATGCACGCTGCATTTTTGTAATGCAATCTTCCCGTGTAGGTGCTTTACAAATAAGTTTTGCTATCAGGCTGTCATAATAGGGAGGAATCGTGTAGCCGGCATACACATGCGTGTCCACTCTCACGCCATGACCCTTCGGACTGTGAAAGGAAGTAATCGTCCCGGGGCTGGGCATGAAATTATTATATGGATCTTCCGCATTGATCCGACATTCCATCGCGTGGTTGTTGGGAAAATAATTTTTCCCTGAGATCGGAATGCCGGCGGCAACTTTTATTTGCTCTTTGATCAGATCATGATCGATGACTTCTTCCGTCACAGGATGCTCTACCTGGATCCGTGTATTCATCTCCATGAAATAAAAATTCTTGTTTTTATCTACTAAAAATTCGATGGTACCCACACCTTCATAATCAATAGCCTTTCCTGCCTTGATCGCAGCTTTCCCCATTTTATTTCTCAGGGATTCATCCATGAATGGGGATGGTGATTCTTCCAGTAATTTTTGATGCCGACGCTGGATCGAACATTCTCTTTCCGAAAGATGTACGACGTGACC
>JBDSPM010000448.1:0-2800 GCA_039930325.1 Saprospiraceae bacterium | reverse complement strand
AATCTGGTCCTTACCACATGATGACCAGAGGATAGAAGTAGTAATTACGGATAAGCTTATGATGAAATATGAGCTAAAATGAACTCGTTCGAGCATAGGAAACGTATATAAATTACAAGAAAGGTCGAAAAATTACCTTTATACCTTTTTATCGACCCATAACGGAAATTAAACTATTTATGTTATCGTGTCGTTAAATAGGTTCCTGTGGAACAAGAATTGCCCTGTGTAGTTGTTATATCCCCGTACTTTAGTATCTCTAAATAACCGATCAGGCTCAGTCCTGAAATAAATGAAAAAATCGACCATGAGGATATGGATTATTGCTGCCCTAACCGGAGTCCTGGCTTATGTAGGTCTTGCATTCTACAGGCAACCAGAAAATGAAAGCAAAGAAAAACTGATTTTACAGGCTGTCGTGCAGTTGCTCGGCCAATTGCATTTCAAGACTGTTGTCCTGGATGATAATTTTTCTCACAAACTATACGATACTTATCTCGACAGGCTGGACGGGATGAAACGTTTCCTGACGGTACAGGATATCGATTTGATGGATGATTACAGGGATAGCCTTGACAACTCAATTCAGCCCACAGATCTCAACCTTAATTTTTTCAATATTTCGTATGACCTGATCAACAAAGCTGTGGATAAAACGCACATGTGGTATCCGGAGATTTTGAGCCATCCGTTTGATTTTACCAAAAAAGATTCTATCGAAACGGATGGAGAAAAAAGATCCTTCGCCAAAAATGATGCAGAGCTCAAAGATTTCTGGTATACCTATATGAAATTTGAGACGCTGACAAGGCTTAATGAAAAAATTAAAGCGCAGGATGCATTAACTGAGCAACCGGAAGGTGGCAAAAAATCAGAATCTGAGACACTGGGAAGACTTAATGAAGATATTAAAATCAAGGATGCATCAACTGAGCAATCGGAAGGTGGTAAAAAATCCATAGCTGAATTGGAGGCTGCTGCACGTGCGGATGTCAAAAAGGATTTTGATAGATGGTTCGTTAGCCTTGATAAAGTACGCCGTTCTGATCGTTTTGAAATGTTTCTGAACAGTATCACCAATGTGTTTGATCCGCATTCAGATTATTTTAACCCTAAAGAGAAAGCAGATTTTAACATCAATATGTCAGGACGCCTTGAAGGTATCGGGGCACGCTTGCAGATGGATGGTGATTATACAAAAGTAGTCCTCATCATTCCGGGTGGACCCGCATGGAAACAAAAAGAGCTTGAGGTCAATGATAAAATATTCAAAGTTCAACAAGAAAATCAAACCGAACCGGTAGATGTGACAGGGTGGGTAGTGGATGAAGTGGTCGGACTGATCCGCGGGCCAAAAGGAACAAAAGTCACACTCACCGTTCGTAAACCGGATGGCTCTGTCCGGGAGATCACGATCGTTCGCGATGAGGTGCTCCTTGACGAAGGATTCGCGCATTCAGCGATCATGGACCTTGAAGGCCAGGTGGGAAATGTAGGATACATCTATTTGCCAAAATTCTATGCTGACTTCGAAAATCCAAATGGACGGAGCTGTGCGCAGGATGTAGCAATAGAAGTAGAAAAATTAAAGAAAGCAAATGTCAAGGGCATTATTCTTGACTTGCGCAACAATAGCGGTGGTTCGCTTAATGATGTCGTCCAGATGTCAGGATTGTTCATCAAAGAAGGTCCCATCGTACAAGTTGTAGGAAGGAATGCAGTCCCTAATGTGTTGAATGATAAAGATCCGGACGTATTGTATACAGGACCTTTGGTGGTTATGGTAAATACGCAAAGCGCAAGTGCCTCGGAAATTTTAGCGGCTGCCCTCCAGGATTATCATCGTGCGATCATCATAGGTGGGCGATCCACTTTTGGAAAAGGATCCGTGCAGCGCTTTTTTGATCTTGATAAAGCCATATCGGGAAATGATGATCTAAAACCACTGGGAGAGGTCAAGCTGACACTTCAGAAATTTTACAGGATCAATGGAGGTTCCACTCAGCTGAGGGGTGTCACTCCAGATATAAATCTTCCGGACAATCAGCAATATATTGATTCAGGTGAGAAACAACTTGAATATCCAATGGAATGGACAGAAATAAAACCTGTTCAGTACAGTCAGGATATTTTCAATATCACAGGAATAGATGATTTGAAACATAAGAGTGATCAGAGAATAGCATCCTCTCCTGTATTTGGAAAAATAGAAGCCAATGCCAAGCGAATCAAGCAGATCACCGATGAAACCAAGGTCCCTTTGGATTTAGATGAGTATCGCGCACTTGACCTTTCACGTGATGAAGAGTCCAAGGCATTCAAAAAAATATTTGGATCCATTGATGCTCTGAAGTCTCATAATCTTGATCTTGATCTTCCTGAAATTGAGGCCGATTCATCCAGGATAGGACGTAACCAGGCTTTCCTCGAAACGCTTTCTAAAGATGTTTATCTGGAAGAGACCCTTCATGTCATGAAAGACCTGATGGAGGTTAATCATAAGAGCTAGAGAATGTGGCAATGTGGCAATGTGGCAATGTGAAGATGTGACAATATGAGAATGTGAAGAAGTGACATTGTGAGCATGTGGTATTGTCGAGTGCAACGAGATCCCGCCTTCATTCCATGAAACATAGGACGAGATTTTGCCCCTTCGAATTTTGTTCCTCGAAAGGGGAAGTAGCATCGCGCATCTAGCGTCGGGCGGCTAGAATTTAGCATATAGCATCTGGCATATAGTATCTGGCATATAGCATATAGCAAAGCATCTAGTGTCTGGCATCTGGCGTCTGGCATCTAT
>JBDSPM010000447.1:0-4396 GCA_039930325.1 Saprospiraceae bacterium | reverse complement strand
GCTATGCGTGATACCGGGATTCAATATCTTGGGACAGTGATGGGTGATCACAGCAAAGCAAGTATACAGACCATGTTCAATACGGGTACAATAGTTGGCGTTGCAGCGAATATTTTCGGAGAAGGGTTCCCTCCAAAAGTAATTCCTTCCTTTAGTTGGGGAGGCGCTTCAGGACTTGTCACACATCGTCTTGATGACGCCCTGGAAACAGCGAAAAAAGTAATTTCACGCAGAAACTTAAGCTTAACCGCACCGGACGAAGCTATCCTGAGGCATGTTTACGAACTGACAAAAACTGAACGCTCCTTTGAGTAAGTTTTCGTCCTTCAAACGATGGTTAACACACGTGATTGAGCTCCCGATCACCACCAGATCCAGTCCACACAATCCCGAGCTTAAAGTCACCATGCATCGTGGCCGGTACAAGCTGATCACCTATGGTGCGATTTACAGCTTTGAGGACCTTTATTCCAATTTCAGGAAAAGCTTCGAACGCCTCGCTTGGGACCATCTGAAGATCGAATCTTGCCTTGTCCTGGGCCTTGGCCTTGGCAGCATACCCGATATGCTGGTCACTAAATTCAAAAAGAATATCAGATTTGTAGCTGTAGATATCGATGAAGTAGTCATTGAGATGGCCATGGAATACGTCTTGCGGCCAAAGCAGATCAAAATTGAAGTTTTTACGGCTGATGCGGCTGCCTTTCTACAATGGCATCATGGCCGTTACGACATGATCTGCATGGATGTGTTTGTTGGCGATAGGATACCTGCAGACCTGCAGACCGAAGAAGCCCTGGATGCCATGAAAGAAATGCTCAAACCCAATGGAGTACTTCTGTAGAACAGGCTAAGCCGCTATCACCCGGATATTGATGCAAGCCTTCGGTTCCAGGATAACGTCTTTTTGAAGGTATTTCCCGAAGGTGGTTATATTGATCTTGATGGCAATTGGATGTTCATAAACCGGGTAAGTAGTATTGCCACTTAGCGGGAACTATTTTGCATTAACGAATGGATAGGAAATTAGAAGACATTTGAAGCGATAACCAGGATACATTTTGGCCAGTTTCGTTACCTTTATCGTTCATTCTGCAGAATGCCTCTCTGAATGCTAATACTGATCATCGAAGTCACAACTTCACAGCTGCCAAAAGATTCACATCCATTCCCATTTTAAGATTCCCTTACATGCGTAAATTATACTTTATTACTACTCCAATACTGTTCAGTGCATTTCTTATCATTATTTTTTCGAAGCAAAAAATAGAAAGGATAGAAACCGGGGAGAACGAGGAGAAAGAAAATGTGCAGGCCAACATCATAGGTGAGATCGAAGACAGGCTATTCACCTCTTCCGACGTAGATTCCGGCACCTTGCCAAAAGATAAATTGTTCAACGCCATCCGGGAAGGACAACGGCGATTGGATAAAGCTAAAGGCCGTGGTAAAAGAGAAGGAAGTCTTGCAGATGCAGTATTTCGTGAAAGAGGACCAAGTAATGTAGGTGGCCGAACCAGGGCGATCATGGTGGACGAGCGCGATCCAAACCGTAATCGCATATGGCTAGGTGGAGTATCCGGTGGCCTTTGGAGAACAGAAGATATCACTCAGGGTGATCCGCAATGGACAAAATTGGGTATCTATTTTGAAAGCACTTCGATTTCATCAATCGCTCAGGATCCAAATAATTTCAATACAGTTTATGTTGGGACCGGTGAAAGCTACACAGGAGATTTTCAGGGCGTAGGTATTTTGAAAACTACGGATGATGGTACTAACTGGACTTTATTAGCCTCAACAAAGAATTCAAGCTTTCAGTACGTTAATGAAGTCTTTGTACATAAGGATGGTAATGTTTATGCTTCCACCGCGACAGGAGGATTATTAAGAAGCAAGGATGGCGGACAGGTTTGGGAAAAAGTCTTAGGTACTGCCTTGTCAGGTGCAAACAGTAATAATTTTCATGACTTCATTTTTGTAGAATCCAATCAGACATTTTACACTTCCAATGACAATTCTGTTTTCAAATCGACTACAGGAAATCGCGGCGATTGGGTAGGAATTGGAACAGGCAAGCCGGGTTTTCCAACAAATCTGAATAGAATCGAGATGGCCGTTTGCCCCACTGATCCGGATGTAATCTATGTACTTGGATCACTAAATGGCGCAGCTTCTAACACTTTTGTTACCGATGATGGCGGAGCCACATGGGTTTCAAGAGCTGAGCCGGGTGGGGCTGGAACGGATTTTACAAATGGACAGGCATGGTATGATCTGGATATAGCAGTTGATCCTCTTAATTGCGGCCGCATTCTGGCTGGTGGAGTAGGTATGGTTGAATCCACCAATTTAGGTATTTCATGGCAGGGAATAGCCGGGGGACAAATTCACGTGGATCATCATTATATCAGGTTTGATGCAAAAAAACCGGGTCGTGTATTTTATGGCGATGATGGAGGCGTATGGATGAGTAACAATAGTGGCAATCTCATTCTCAATAAGAATATCGGATATGTCTCAACTCAATTTTATTGCGCTGCCATCCACCCGGATGCGGGGTCTCCATATATCATCGGCGGCACACAGGATAATAATTCAATGGCTATATCTGAACCGGGTCTTTCACCTGCGCGCGTAGTGCTTGGAGGCGATGGCGTCTTTTGTTTTATCGATCAGAACGAACCTAATATCCAGATTGCATCATCACAGGGAGGCAACTATGCATTATCGCTGGATGGTGGCAAGCAATTTGGAAATGGCGCTGTGATCAACGGAGGTGCTTTCATCAATCGTTCAGGATATGATGACAATGCCAATATCCTTTATGGACAGAACAGCTCAGGATTTTTCAGATGGACTATAGGTGGAAGTACGGATGATGTTACAGTATCAAATGTCAGTGGTGTCAGCGTGAGCGCTGTTAAAGCCGATCCATTTGTTGCTAATAGAATTTATTTTGGTCTTTCCCGTGGACGTGTAATGCGGGTGGATAATGCGAATGTTGGTAGCACTGTACAGGGAACTCTCCTCGTTACTTTACCTGGCGCAAACGGAGCCAGTGTTTCATGCATTTACCTTGATAAGCAAACACCTAATGACATGCTCGTCAGCTTGTTCAATTATGGTGCTAATCTGAAAAACGTATGGATGTCAACAGATGGCGGAGGTGCATTTACATCAATCGAAGGTGATCTTCCCGATATTCCTGTAAGGTGGGCCATTTTCGATCCTGCTGATCACGATAGAGCTATGATCACCACGGATGCTGGTGTCTGGACTACCGATGATATCAATGGCGACCTCACGCATTGGGAACCAACGGATCCTGCTAATGGTATGCCCTTCGTACGAGTTGATATGTTATTGCTTCGTGAAAGCGACAAAGTAGTTCTCTCTGCAACCCATGGCCGCGGCTTGATGACCACCGATATTTTCTCAGCCCCAGAAGCAGTTATTCTTGCTCAGCCGATTGGCTATGTTGGACAATCCCTGATCTTCGATGGATCACAATCTGTCGGAGCACAATCCTTTGAATGGGACCTCGGCGATGCTACAACTTCCACTGATGAAACCGTCACTCATGCGTATTCTACAGCCGGTACATATACTATTACACTTAAAATAAACGGGTCCATTTCGAAGGTAAGAACGATTACCATTCTTCCTTATCTGCCTGCGCCATATGTTGTCGGTGATGCTAATTATGCAGGTGATTTTGAAACACATCCTGAACATTTTGCGGCATTTGCCTCCCAGGGAACAAGTTTCCAGCGTGGTGTTTCTGTCAAAGCTGGAAAAGACGGAACGCACAGCGGATCTAATGCATGGGTCCTCGGCATCAATGACAATCTCTACGCGAATAACACGAAGGCCGAATTTTATACACCGATGTATGATCTTACAGAGCCTGGCTTGTATGAATTAAAATTCTGGTCAAAATATGCGATACAAAACCGCAATGATGGATTCCAGGTGGAGTATTCTACCGATGGAGGTAGCGTATGGCGTCAGTTAGGCGCTAAGACAGATCCGAACTGGTATAATTATCACAATGCAAATATTGCAGATGGAGCATTTCCTGAAGGCAAAGATTATTTTACCAATGCGCAGCTCAACTGGACACAATACATCAAAGATCTTAGCTTTCTTGGTGGACAATCCAGGGTGAGCTTCAGATTTGTTTTCAAATCGGATGCAGAGGAACAGGCTCAGGGATTGGCGATAGATGATTTTGAAGTAACCAAATTTGATGGCGAATTAAAGACAACGGTTACAACATTCACTGCTGATTACACCGGCGATCAGGAAGTCACACTTAACTGGACAACAGGTCTTGAGTATCAGTGTCAGAAATTTATCCTCGAGCGGTCCTATACCGGTTTTGGATTTACAG
>JBDSPM010000446.1:0-4879 GCA_039930325.1 Saprospiraceae bacterium | reverse complement strand
CACGTCCGGCTTCCGTAGAAACAAACCCATCGATGATGGGCGTAAAGATGAAAGGAACACAGCTTGCCGTAATATTTACTTCATCTATATCCCAGGCTGCTACAGCTGCGCCATTTCCTGCCAGGCAATAAGGCAATAATTCAAAACGGAAGACTGCTGAATCCTTGGTAATAAACTTGATGTCATCCGTAAAATTATAATCTTCCTGTGTCCAGGTATTGGTCGTCGAAATATCTTCCTTCCTATAGATTTCAATTCCGTTTTTCAATACTCGAATTCCATATTTTGTAGGAAAATTATTTGGACCGGTAGTACCGCTTATCCAGTTAAACGTCACCGGAGCCTGTTCGAAAAATGACAGGCCTGTCAATTGTACAGCCGTATCAGGAGCAGGTATAACTGTAATTTCAAATACAATAGATTTTTCATTCCCTGCATCATACGTGCAACTGTCAAGAGAACTGACACACATGGCTACTGAATTATTCACGCCGTTGGTGCATGAATGTTTGTTGTTCTGCGGAGGTGCACGAAATAAAATGCTGCCTGTTACCTCTGCGCAGGATAGTTTTTCCGGATACAGCGGAGTAAATTCCGTATAATCCATATCTGTACCGTCGCCATTATTACGAGACACACAAGCGTTCAGATTATAATGAATGACTGTCTGCAGTACTTTAACATTGATAGTAAGAATACTATCGCAGCCTGCAGTGGAGGTTAAATTCTGAATGTACTGTCCTGCTTCAGTATAGATTTCGCCATTAATATTTACGGACTGTCCGGACAATATCAATGTATCAATAGTAGCGGTCAGGGGAGGATCCGTAGTAACAATATAATCACATGAAGCCTGACAGGTATCGCCAAGGCCGGTAAGCCAACGTATCACTACGCTATATGTACCGCCGCTGTTGATTCCAATTGAATTTCCTGTCGTTGATCCGACGATGCCGGGACCCGACCAGGTGGTGCTTATTATTTCACCGCCAATTGCATTTTTAGGAACTACTTTGGGATACGAGATCAGTATTGATGTGCCTCCCTGGCAAATATGGGCCGGGCCTTCTATACCGCAGGCGTAATACGCAGGCAAAACGAATACATCCTCCCGGATGATCCGCTGTGAGAACCACCATGAATTAATCGTATTCAAATTACCAAAACCTGTATTCGATGGAAAGTCAAAATTTGTCCAGCGATGACAGGGATTGACACATCCGTTGATCTGGACCTGAGGTTCACCACTGCCTGAAGGGATGGTAATATTTGAATCATCATAATGCAACAAGGGTATGCTGGCAGCAGGACGGACTGCCTGGATCATAAATCCCTGTGTCATATACTCAGCATCATAAATCGGGAAATGATAAATGCCCTGAGCATAGGATATGATCACAGGAATCTCTGAATTGGGAAGCTCGATCACTGAATTGCCCAAACCATCCAGTCCATTCCATTCAATACAGGTAGGCACACCTACTTCGTCTGTAGTAACCGTATGGGAGATGATGATATCTTTTGTACCTGGAGTGTATATACTATCCGGGCCATCAAAATCCAATAATAAATCCACCTGGCCTTCCTTGGAAGTTGTAAATTTTATACAATATTCATCAGCATTGCATCTGCTGACGCCGAGAAGATTAATTTCTCCGACTACGGCTGTCTTGCAAATTTCTACAGGGTCATTCAGGAAAATGGCATACTCGGATTGCGTGGTATTTGCATCCTGAACGCTCTTGCGATCTTCGGCTACATCACCTGTATTTTGGGTGCCAAAGCTATTAAAGGCCACATTGAAAGCAGCAGGTTGGAAACCGGCTCCATTGAAATCTATCCTTGTAATAAATGATGCCGAAGGATCTTCAGGATCAGGAGCGCAAACATAAAATGCACCATCGAACGGCCGGTTGGGAAAGCCAAAATCATTAATCGCAAAAAAGGACCAGTTATAGGACCATATCCTTCCTTTTTTTTCAAGCACCGGACCGGCGGAACAATCTGCTACAGAGATATCCCAAAAATCAATGAGGAAATCGGTATTGGCTTCATTTATGAATTCTATATAGTAATCGCCCTCGCCTGACCATCCCTGAGAAGTCAGATCTGTCGAATTAACCTGAAGGGCATTGTAACCTCCAGCGCCATGAAGCTGCATAGGCCCGGTAAAAGCTTCTGACCAGGTCAGGATGTTTTCATTGCCTGGATTGTTGGTGACCGGCCCGAATACCACGTTACCATTCTGGTCTTTGATCCGGTATTCATAGCTGATATGTGGTGGGTTGACGACGGTCTGGTTTGGATGGCCAAAGCTAAAACCCACGTAGATGCATTCTTTAGAAGGGTCTTTGATATGGATATACAGACGGCTATTTGGATCCGGATTGGTGTAGGAGGCAAAGCTGTTGTAATTAGGATGATTGATATGGAGTGCGGCGATATCGGTGGTATTGTTGCCGTTGACGACAATGGCGCCGTTTGGTGCCACTTCGTGAGTTCCTTCTGCCAGGGTCAGGTGGAGACTTAAGATTGAAAAGGAAAGGATCAGGGTAAGAAGGCGCATAGAGATTCTATTTTGGCTTGAGGTTGGTTAAAAGAAATGGAATGATCGGCTTTGATACATGATCGGGCCGACTTCTCCCGGAACGATTTGATATCCATCAAAAATAGCAAAAAGATGAATATGATAAAATTCAATATGAATGTGACTTGCCACCTGCCCCCTGAAAAGGGGGAACTGCCAAAAATTCCATCAATAGTCCCCCTTTTCAGGGCGTAGGGGGCAAAACCTTTTCAGGGGGTAGGGGGTAACATCCTGTTTCTAATAAAATAAAAAATAGAAATCAGCAGGAACACCCCTCCAAGGACCGCTACCAGGGACGATCCGGCGGGAAAATCATAATGATAGGATACGAATAGGCCAAAATATGCGCCTATCAAACTAATGATGATAGAAATGACGGTCACACTCAGATTATTTTTTGCGAGCATAATGGCCCCGACTGCAGGTATGATGAGAAATGAAAAGACAGGAATAACTCCGCTGGTCCTTACCGCAAATACAATAGCTAATCCGATCGTGATATAAAATATAAAATTCCAGAACTGAAATCCACGATTATTTCGGAAAGCAATGGCCTCTGCATTTGTCTCGCCAATTTCAAAGCTTTCGGTCAGGAGATAAAATTTTTTGTAAAAAATAAAATGAACTACAGCTATTGCTCCGAATATGACTCCCACCAATTTGATTTGATCCCAATTGACAGAAAGGATATTACCAAATAATACTTCCTGGATGTCAGAGTCTCCGTGTGGTGTTTTTGAAATCAGCATCACCGTCGCAGCGGAGGCTACAGCGTAAATAATCCCGATCACTGCCTCTACCTTCAGGCGCTTATCCCTGATATTAATGAATGACATCAGCAAAGCGCCAGTTAATGCAAAAGCAATTGGGATAATGGTCTTGCCATATCCCATGTAGTCTGAAACCGCAACTCCGAGAGAAGAAATTTGGCCTAGCGCAAGGTCAACAAATACAATTCCCCTCCCGACTACGTGCACACCAAGATAGGAGAGCACCACTCCAATAATAATACTGACGATAAACGCCTCTACGATAAAATCCAGCTGGAACATTTCGAACATGAGGAAAAGGTTTAATCGATTAATTGTTTAAATATTTAAGTGTACAAATGAGTAGACGATTAATCGATTAGACGAATGAGATTAAAATATCACTTTAAAAGTCATTCCTATAATTTCAACTTCCTAATCTTCTAATCGTCTACTCGTTTACTCTTTTCATCGTCTACTCGACTTCTCCTCTAATCGTCTCCTCTTTCTCACAATGCGCCGGTAAGTAGCTTTATGTTGTAATCAAACAGATCGTAATAAGTTTTAATCGAATCAAAAGCACCAACCGAAGTAGCCAGGACAAGCGTTTTAGCACCTGTTTGTCTTGAGACAACATCAGATGATGACGCAGTGAAATAAGGTGACGTGATGATGACCCTGATGCTGTTATCCTTCACTTCCTTAATGATTTTGACAAGTTGTGAAGGAGTAGGTGGAATGCCCGGTTTCGGTTCCATGAAATCTACAATCTGCAGGCCGAATCGGGTTTCAAAATAAACCCATTCATTATGGTAAGCAATCAGTTTGGCTCCTTTATATGATGCCATCGACGAACTCCAGGCTCTCATTTTCATGTCGATCTGTTCATTGAAAGCTTTAAGGTTTGCTTCGAAGAACGATTTATTTTCCGGAGAGATTTTTTCCAGGCCATTGCAAATATTTCGGGCTATGCTCTTACCATTTACCGGATCAAGCCAGTAGTGGGGGTTGCCAAAGATGTGAATGTCGCCTTCAGCCCGATTGATAGATGAGGGAACCTGAAGCAGAGATACGCCTATTGAGGCGTCTACATAACCATCATTCCCTTTTTGGATTTTTGTATTTCTCGAACTTGTCAACAATGATGGTGACCATCCACTCTCAAGGTCGAGTCCGAGAGTAACAAACAGGTCGGCACTTGATAATTTGATAATGTAGCTCGGCTTAGGATCCACAAAATGCGGATTCTGATACCCGGTAGCGATAGCAAATACTTCTACTTTATTGCCTCCGATCAATTCCGTGATACTTCGCGTATCCTGGGTTGTAGTGACTACATGAATGATCCCGGCAAATGTCACGTTCAGTGAGAGCAGGATCATGTATAAGGTGATTATTATTTTGGATTTCATATTTTTTATTTACGATTTTAGATTATAATTGTGCAAACACACAGGTTTGCCCTTACATTCGGGCAAACACACAGGTTTGCCCTTACATTCGGGCAAACACACAGGTTCGCCCTTACATTCGGGCAAACACA
>JBDSPM010000445.1:0-3506 GCA_039930325.1 Saprospiraceae bacterium | reverse complement strand
AAATGTTGTATGATGTGTTTGGCCTTTTCCTGGACTGAAGGTAGCCGGGAAAGAATTGCAGTGCGTTCAGCGGCATGGGAAGCGGAAAACTCCATTGGCCAGAGTTTCTTTAAAAGAGATCCCAATTCCTGTACGAGAGGGTAAATATGCAATGCTTTATCCAGATCTGTGTGCGTCAAGCTGTTTTCGTTGGCGGCTATGAACCTGCCCTGGTACAAAGCAGGAAAAATCTTCACTTTCATTCCCGACGGATGCCTGCTGTGAATCAATATAATCTGGGCATCCCGGATCAACTCAGCCATTCGATCAGTAGTAACATTTGTTTCCCTGATAAGGTTTGGGTATTTGATTAGTTTTTGCTCGAAGCCCTCTTCTCCTGACTTCCCTGCCACCACCATCGGATATTGGGCATTCCTTGGAATAAGGTTAAGTAATTCAAACAATGATTTTTGATTGCTTTCTATGGACAGATCGCCCTGGTAAAGAAGATATTTTCCTCTCCCTGATGGCACGTTTATCTCTTCGAAACCATGAAAAACAGGTAAAAACATGCATTTTGTCATTTTGCCGTCATACCAGGCTTTATCTCCCTTTGAAATAGCAAACACGGCATCAAAAGATGACGCATTATTTCCTTCATACCGCTCCAGGGCAAGTGCTTCTCTTTGGAAAAACAAGTATTGAAATCGCTGGCTGTCCTTTGCCAGGCACGAATAATACTGATGTTCGATATTGTGTGCCCTGAGCAGTAGCTTTCTTCCTTTCAAATCATCCATGTATCCCGTAGTATGAATTCCTTCGAAAAGAATGGGAGCATTGTCATTCTTCAGTCTCTTCAGCAGCATCGGATTTTTTCGCGAAGCTACGATATAGGGTTGTCCAGGATTTAACAATGCCGGCCATGATATGCGAGGATAATAGTGTACCTCACTGACTACTTCTTTTATGGCATCATGAGGTTTAAAAGAACTGTACACAAAGCAGTGAAGCATGATCCGAAGACCTTCCCGGTGCAGAGCCCTGCTCCTGTTCCAAACATCAATAGCCCCACCATAGTTAGCGGGATAAGGAACACCAAAGGAGATAATATGCAGATCAGGTTTCGACTGTGCCCCTTTATCCCCGAAAGGGGACTGTAAAATTTCCACCTTATTATCTTTTAGTGTTTAAATTATATTCATCATTAATGACATGTGTCTAACGCCGATCTGATTCCAAAATGTGTATTCTGAATGCAAAATTAATGTTACCTTACTGATGCCCGGCATTTTGTGGTGATGTATGTAAGTGAGAGTTGAACTAATACCAACGCTTTTTATAGCTTTTATTCAATAAAACATTAGGCTGATGCTTAGATGTCTTCTCCCTTGTAGCATTTGGATTTTGATAGGTTCATACGGGCTGGTGTATGCCCAAACGACCATCCGGGGAGAGGTTTTTGATCAGGAAACAGGTGAACCAGTCATCGGTGCAAACGTTGTCATGGCAGGCACACAAACCGGCACTTTAACTGATTTTGATGGTCAGTACACATTGAAAACTGATCTTCCACTGCCACAGACCATAGATATTTCTTATACTGGATATGAATCAACGAAAGTGGTCATCACTGAGAATTCAACATTCACCCGTACGAAGTTAGCTGCTGCGAGCATCCTCATCGAAGCTGTTGAGGTCATAGGCAGCAGGTTACTGGATAAGCAAAAAGAATCGCCACTTACAGTCGAATCACTTGATCTTCTCGCTATCAGGCAAACTCCAAGCGCTAACTTCTATGATGGCCTGGGTGCTATGAAAGATGTGGACCTCACTGCTGCGAGCCTGGGTTTCAAGATTATCAATACAAGAGGTTTTAACTCAACGAGCCCTGTACGTTCACTTCAGATCATCGATGGTGTTGACAACCAGGCACCAGGTTTAAATTTTTCTTTAGGTAATTTTTTAGGCTCCTCAGAACTTGACATCCTAAAAGTGGACATCATCGTTGGGGCCAGTGGTGCATATTACGGACCGAATGCTTTTAATGGTGTCATCAGCATGGAAACTAAAAATCCATTTATCCATCGAGGCTTGGAAGGCATGATCAAATTCGGTCAGCGCCATCTTGTCGAAGGTGCCTTCCGCTATGCCGATGCACTTAAGAATAAAAACGGAAATGATTTTTTTGCTTACAAGCTTAACTTCTTCGCTTTAAGAGCAGATGATTGGGAGGCAGAGAATTATGATCCGATCACAGCCAGCCGCGTTCCGGCCTCAAATCCGGGCAGGTATGATGCAGTGAATATATATGGAGATGAATATTTTTCACTGAATGATGTGACTCATAGCGCCTCTCATCTTATCTCCGATCCGGGTATTGGAAATTTTTATCGCATCGGTTATAAAGAAAAAGACCTGGTGGATTACAATACCAGAAATTATAAAGCTAATGCAGCTCTTTACTTCAGAATAAATCCCGGACAGGGTGTTGAATCGCCTGAGCTTATTTTCTCATCAAGCTTTGGCTCTGGCACCACCGTATACCAGGGGGATAACCGCTTCAGCCTACGCGATATTCTTTTTTTTCAAAACAGGGTTGAATTCAGGAAGAGAGATAAATATTTCATCCGAGCCTATGCTACAAATGAAGATGCTGGCAAATCATATGATCCGTATTTCACGGCATTGCGGTTACTGGCGATGACGAAAGACAACACGAATTGGGCTTTTGATTACAGGAGATACTGGAAGGGCGTTGCAAATTATCCAAAGACAATGCGGGAACTGGGATATCCTGTTCCGGTATATGATCCCGTCACGATGACGACTACATTTGATGTTTTAGCTGCCGAACAATGGGCCATCACGTACGCGGATAGCCTCACTCTCTGGCATGACCTTGCTGCTCAATATGCGAATACAAAAAATATACACATCGAGGAGGGTATCTCAGATTTTCTTCAACCGGGCACGCCTGAATTTCAAAGTGCATTTAATACTATTACCTCTAAATACAATAATGAAGATGGAGGCACACGATTCTTTGATAAATCTGCTTTGTACCATCTCCATGGAGAATACACGATCAATCCGGGATTTCTATCAGAAATTAAAGTAGGTGCGAATTATCGACTCTATGCACCTAATTCAAACGGGACTATTTTCAGCGATTCAGCAGGAATACGCATCAAAAACAGTGAAGTAGGTTTTTATGCAGGCGCACAAGACAAATTCCTGGACAACAAACTCATAGCATCTGCAACATTCAGAATGGATAAGAATGAAAATCTTAACTGGATCCAAACGCCAGCTGCAAGTCTTGTGTACAAACCGGTTGACAATACCTATTTACGTCTTTCGTTTTCCAGTGCTTTACGAAATCCAACATTGACCGATCAGTATTTGAACCTGAATGTGGGACCTGCAACACTTGCAGGCAACATCAGTGGTGTAGACAGCCTGCTGACCATCAATTCATTTATCGACTTCCTGGACAACCGGAATTTTAATGACTTGGTTTATTTTAG
>JBDSPM010000444.1:0-3413 GCA_039930325.1 Saprospiraceae bacterium | reverse complement strand
TTTTTCAAAATGGCCATCAACATACCCATCCAGCCGAATATTATCATGAACGGTATAGCTTGTATTTATTCGCCCCTGTGAATCTGAAAATTTCTGAAGAGGAATTTTCTTATTGTCAGCGCTAAGATGGCGGAAATCAAGTCCCCATTGAAGCATCTCATTCTGCCGATGGTCATACGAGAATTCACCGAGCAATGAATTAGGACTTCCATAGCCTGCTTTCGCAAAAAGGGGATAATACGGAGGCTTATTCTCCGGATTAATGGCTAGCGGTTTCAATTCAGCTACGACATAATCTATCGAAGGTGAAGGCGCGGTGAGCTTATAGTCATATCTCCGCATTGTGGAGTCGAGTGTGATAGGTTGCGGAATGATCCTGATCTTTTTAGTCTCAAGCAGCCTAACTTCAAAATCTTTGATCACCTCAATCTGCCCCGTAGGCAGCTCATTTTGAGCAAACATCGAAGAAACCGAACTGATAAAAAATAGGATGTATATGAATCGCATGTTGCTGAATTAATCTTTGTGAGGATTTTGCATTTCAAGTGTATCGCTGCCTATGGGTTTGATCCGGCTTTTATTTTCTTCCTGTGCTTTCACTTTCTCCAGCTTTTCAGTGGCTTCTTTCATGATGGCTTCATCTCCCTGAAAATTTTCGAGGATGGCTTCGAGAATAGCACGCGCATTTAGCAGGTCATCTTGCCTGAACTTAATATCAGCCAGAAGAATCAACGATTTCGCTACCCAGAATGGATAACCAACATTTGCCCGGGCTGCTTCTTCGGCCAGCTTTGCAGCAATTTCAGTCTCCCCTCTTTTTTCGTAAATAAAAGCGATCTGATATCTTGATTCAGCAGCCAGGTCTGCGCTGTTGATTCGTATGACATTATTATAAGATTCAATTGCTTTGTCATACGTGGTCGCAGCCAAGGCCATAGTAGCAGAATAATAATGAGCCAATGCCCGTATATCATCAGTTGCTTTTGGATGCATTACTATTTTAGCAGCCATTACATAAACGTCCTCTGCTTTTTTCAATTTGAAAGCGCTACGCAAAGCTCCCAATGTTGCATCGTATTGCTGTTCATCCGTTTCAGCCAGCGGGATGTATTGCGAATAATAGGTGTAAGCACGCGCCATATCCTGTTGCTGATTGTAAGAAATTAATGCTGCTTTGTAGAGAGCAGAGGCGAGATAAGTACTTTGACCCTGCCTGATCACGGATTCGTATGTTGAAAGGGCATCACTATATCGTTTCAAAAGAGATAACGATTCTGCTCTCAGATATTTTGCTTTGAGTGTATACGTTCCGGTGGGATTTTGCTCGATATATTGCTGGAATGAAGAAGCGGCTTTTTCATAATCTCCATCCGCATAATGGTTTTCTGCTGCAGAGAATACGATTGAGTCTTTCTCCATGCCTGTCACTGAATATCCCGGAATCGTGCCTGCAAAATCAAAAAATGCCTGTGGCTTATCTAATTGATTAACATAAATTTCCTGGATGGCCGCCATGGCTTCTTTTGCAGTTTGCGGATCAGGATTGAATTGAAACACCGCCTTATAATATTTTAAAGAAGCATCATATCGTTCAGCGTTATAGGATAACAGGCCAAGACGCAATAATGCAGGATGAAGTAAGGGACTTCGTTCTTTGAATTTATTGACGAGCTTTTCATAAGATGCAATCGCCTTATCAATTTGTTTTTCTTCCTGGTAGGTGTTGCCTGCCTGATATAGCGCATCATCAGCCCACAGCGATTCCGGCATGGTTTCAGCCAGATCTTCAAGCAGTGAAATTTTGTCCTGTGGTTTATTTTGAAGGCCTTTAATTATGGCCTTCTGATATTTTGCATAGTCATACCCAGAGAACCGATTTCGAATAGAAAGGTCGTAATATTGATTTGCTTTATCATATTGATTACGCTTGAATGCTGCATCGCCGGCCCGTAAAATAGCATCGGGATAAATTTGATTTTTTATCAGTGTATTTTGTGAGCCTGTTAGTGACATCGCTTCAATTCCGTTAACTGCTTTTTCAAAATTTCCCTGGGCTTCAATAAAGTCCCCGGTTCTTAAATAATTATATCCCTGGTTATAATGTGCGATAGGCAGACTCTGCTGTTGAGGCAGCATTTTAACATTATCGGCAAGGGCAAAATATTGATTATAATATTTGATGCTTTCACCATACTTACCATTCAGATGGGCTATCTCGCCTTTCCAGAAAAGGGCCCTGGCCTGAATGGTTTTGTCATACGGCTGACCGAGAGATTTATCCAGTAGCAATGCAGCATCAGGTTGGTTTCCTTCCTGGATCAATTGTTCTGCCCTGAATAAGGCAACTTTCTGATAGGCTGTTTTTAATGTTGGTGTGAGACTCTTCATGGCCTCTAATTCCCGAACTGCAAGTGCATAATCCCCTGTATTGGTTAGAATTCCTGCCAGGGTATTTTGTGATTCATTGTACACAGGGCTTGAAGGAGCAATGGTCTGAAGAACCCGGATCGCTTCGACATCATCACCTGCTTCGGCACTAAGTCGTCCGTAATGATAAGTGGCTTCTGCAGTAATTGAAGGGACGTCATTCATTTTTGAAGCGTTCATCAGGCTATTGCGTGCAGACACTTTGTCGCCGGTTTTGAGATATGATTGGCCCAAATAATAGTTAGCGTATTGGGCTTTCACACCGGTTTGATTTCTGATTTCAAGGAATACAGGGATGGCTTTTTGATAATCTCCCGTATTGTAATATGAAATACCTAACTGATAGAAGTCTTCTTCACGAAGCTTGTCACTGTGTTGGTTGACATATGCAAGATGAGGAATCGCTGATGCAAAATCACTGGTTTCAAAATAAGCCTGGCCGATGAGCTGGCGTATTTCTGCTTTGCTTAGCACCGTGGGGCTGTTGATAGATTGATTTCCGTAAGCAATTACTTTTTGAAATTCTTTATTGTTGAAATAGATCTCCGTAATGTAATAGGGTATGTAATCTTTATAAAACTCAGACGGCGCTACCAGTTCAAAGCTGCGGATGGCTTCCGGATAATTTCCCTTGAAATATTGGGTCATGCCATAATAGTAGTTTGACGGGTAATAATATTTGTTGCGGGCATCGCGGGCCTCATCGAAAAGTGCTGCCGCCTGATCGAAATCCTTGCGAATGAAAAAGCTGTATCCTAATTTGAATGAGCGCGCAGACCGCTCATCGACATTCAGGATGTCCGCATTGACCATGCTGAGGTATTTTATGGCGTCTTCATATTCATGTTTATCGAAAGCATCTTCACCTACTATCATTAATGCCTGCTGTGCTACGACTTCGGGTTGATGATATTGTGCAAAATGCAATGCTTCTTTTACGGTTCCCGGCTTTTCCATCCGAAGCCATGATTTGAGGCGATAGAGTT
>JBDSPM010000443.1:0-5183 GCA_039930325.1 Saprospiraceae bacterium | reverse complement strand
AGTTCTATACTGAATAATCATTAATTATTAATTTCCAATTATGGCCTGAGGAGAATGCATTGACTCTGTATACTAAAAATCCGAAAGGAGAAATCCTATTTAAGTCCTATAGGCAAACTAATCCTATTAATATCCACATTAGGTGGTATGCCCTGCGGAAACCTGGCAAACATTTTTAGTTTCTCTCTGGGCAAATTTTTAAAGGTGTAGGCCTGACGCAGAATGACGGAGCTAACTATAGAATTGATCGGCGCAGATAAAAGAAAAAATGCGCCATGGCTCAACGGAAAAAGAATGGAATACGCTAAAATAATTCCAGCCCCATTTTCCATTTTGGCAAACTTTATAGAGACCCCAGCTATCTGAGCAACCGGAATGGAAATACATTTATTCGTCAGGGCAGACAATAGAATTAATTGATTGCTGTCAATCGCGATTAACTCTCCATCCATTGTAACCAATTTTTTATTGGTGACATGTACCAACGCGCCATAAGGATAATTCTGAATGACACTGGATTTAGGTATGTAGTTAGGCACTGAGCAACCCCCCACGAAGATTACCAGGCAGACGACAATTGAAAGTTTATAGTTCATCGTAGGAGATAGTTTTAGTGTCAATTTTTGAATCCCAAAATTCCTGTTCCATTGAGGTTTCGTATAGTTTATAATTGGCTGCCTCATCTTTTAAATATTGAGAGGGATTCAGCATCATTTCTTTAAACTTGCTCAAATCCTTGTCCTTGATCCAATGTTCGCGCATCCATTCCAGGTAGTATCCTTTCGCGTAAAGGAAAATTTCATAATCACATTCGACTTCAGGAAGCGTAAAACTGAATTTGTATTCGTCCCCTGGCATGGATATTAAATACCTGGTACTATCACTCATGGCTCTTAAAGCTTCAGGATCCATTTTTCCTTTTTTTAGGATCTCATCAGCAGGAACAGTTAAGGGATTTATTTTTTTAATAATCTCAGTTAGTGCGACGTAATCAATTCTCCACAGACCTTTATTTAATACCATCTTCACACGGACCTTCGATTCATGCGAAGAATTAAGTATTGGAATCAATTGCTTGTTCACCGCGATAGGACCTGTTTCATACAATCCATTTTGGAATACCCAGTCTTGCTTTTGACTATCCCAGGTATATATGTCTATTTTGCCCAATTCTTTTTTAAGACCACCTGCCAGTTTCTTCCTGGTCTCAGGATGATTTTCAATGCCGGCAAAAACATCCCCCACCTGATCGCCCATGTAACCAATGGCACTATAGATAAAATAGGTGGTCATCATCGTTTGGCGAAAGCTTACGATCAGACCTAATGGATCTGTCGTATTGACATCCTTAAACTCCAGATAGATGTCCTCCCTTGAATTTAAATTGTGGTCATCTGCAAATGAGAACCGCTCATTTAAATCTTCATATTGAAGTAGCGAACTTACATTGCCTTCTGCCGCCTGGGCTTGATCTGCAAGAATGATATTTCTGCATAAATAAAAATCGTCCTGGGGAGAGTGATACACTCTTTCACCCGCATGCCGGGGATATACAAGAAGCTTTACTTCGTTTACGCAATGTGTTTCGAGTGCTTCATTTTTCATGGTGATTGAAAAGCGCCCATTGGACGGCTGATCATTGTTCAGTGCATCAATGTCACCGTATTCCATGGATGGACAGATGGCATTGGAAAATGATTCTGCATTTGAATAATGAAAATTGTCATTTTCATTGAGATAGAAAGTTGGACATGAACCGAAACAAGCTTTAGGAACGGTGAGACAAATGATAGTCATCACCACATCCAAACCGGTTAAAATAGCGAGTCCACCAATTCCATTGGCTCCATGAAGTTTTTGATTTGATTCAAATATGGCCACGCTATCAATCGGGACGGAAATAAAACCTTCAGAGATTTGTTGCCTGTTGAAATCATAGGTTACACCATTGCCAGAAACGATTTGTGTAAGTGTGTCGATTGTCCATGCATTCGTCAGAACATACACATCTCCATTTTTCAGGTGTGCCTTTAGAAAAGGTTTGGTTCTCAGGTTTTGAGTTTCGTGCATTAAGGTATTGGCATCCCTGTAAATTGATCTAAAAGAAGAACTATTGGACTTGCATGCCAGTATTACCGTAATGCTGAAAAGAAATGTTATAATGAGATAAGTTGAAATATTCGTTTTCATCATTTTAATATTAGGAAGCATTAAATAAAATCAGTCTTAATTCACCAGATTTATAAATTGATTGATGATGTTTAAGTCAATTATTCTTCCTCAAAACTTAAATTGACAGGGGATACTGGAGCTTTGGTGTAGGTATCTCCCAAATTTGTAGTGGAAACTGAGTGATCCACGATTTCTATTTTCATATCGTCAAACCATATTTGTCCCGTACCTGATAATAATGCTCCATATCCGATATTGTAAGCGTCTTCAGGGACATCCAAAACGATTTCATATTTGAGCCAATCTGTGGTGCCTTTTACCGCACGATTTTGCATATTGTCAAATCCAAGAGCACCCGTGCCATTCTTCGAGTCAATGCGTAGCCAGAATCCGGCCCAGTCCTGGACCTTATTCGATTTCATGTAACCTGACATGCGGATTCGTTTTCCGGTGTAATGATCGGGCGAGCAGTTTTGCATTAATGTCCCAAAGCCCTTAATAGTTTCAGCGATGGATTTGATAGTTGCTGCATTTTTTCCATCGGGACCGGCACCTTTGTCAGTGCCCATGTCATATTTTTCAGGATCACTTCCAGCCTGGAACCAGCCTGTAGGCACAGTAAAAGAAAAAAACAGGATTGCTGTTCCGGTGAACAGAATTGAATTTAGAATACTAGTCTTCATGTGGATAAATTTTTTTAGATAAGTGTTTATTAATATTTGAATCAGGAATATCCGTTCTCATGAACTCGAAGTAAATTTCGGTTGATCCGGCGATGGAAGGAATACTGATTAATAATGATTTGTCTGAAAAGAAGAAAAATCTGGTGCATTGTGAATATCCTTTGGTCAGAAGAATAATCCAAACCCTAAGTCAAGGGATAGATTTTTATTTATGCCTTTGGTGTTTGCATCTGGTTTCATAGTAAAAATGTTGTACCCCAGACCGGCATCGATCGATATAACTCTTGAAAGAAAGAAGGAAACTCCGGCACCTGCATCTAACTGGGATAATTGCATAGGTACATGCTTTTTGCGGTCCCACCAGACGTTTAACGCACCAAAAGAAGCCGATGCCTTGACCCACGTTTTTGTCCGGCCTGTGCCGAAAAAATAGCGCACCTCAGGACCACCCATCCAAATCCTGGCGGAATATCTTCCATCTTCATTGCTCTGCTTTGCATATACACTGTATCCTGAGAAAAAACTTCCTGTGATACCTACTGAAAAATTATCGGCAATAAAGTAATGGCTATTCAGGTTTAGTCCAAAGGTGTATATCGACTGGGCATCATCCTGCTCTATTCCATTTTTTATGGTTTTCGAGGTTCCCCAGGAGGCTCCTAAAGTGAACCCTTTTCCGAAAAGATTTAATGGAACGCCGTCAATGTTCATACCGCTCGGACTGAAATTGTGAATCCCAAAAGAAACGGTTCCTTTTTCAATCTGTGCCTGTATGTTGAGGCTTATTAGGATAAAGCTTAAGAGAACTGCCAACTTATGCGTGTTCAGGTTTCTAGAATTGAATGTCGTTTTCATGATTTGTATTTTTTGAATTAATTGACAGATCAAAAATGGGTGTTGATAATGTTTCCTGACCTTCAAAAAATGCCTGAAAAGAAGGAAACGCGTTTCCTTTTTCGTGTGTAGCCTAGCATTGATGTGTTATTGGATTGGATTCTCCTATCTACTCCCTTCGCGAACTTTGAAACGCAATATTGCTATGGTGCAGCAATCGTTTCACTTTTCACTTTTCACTTTTCCCTTTGTAAATGCCGCTAAATCCGTCTATGGTAGACGAAGTAACCGCCTATAGCGAACGAAGTCTAAAAATTTTCGGAAAGGAATCGACCCTTATTCAAAAAGGACTGGAGTACCTGGCGTCAGAGAGGAGTTGCTGGTCAGTTAGGGTTTTCAGAAATGCCACGAGGTCTGATTTGTCCTGAGCCGACAAATGGAGCCCAGTCTCTCTTCTTTCTTCCAGGACTGGATCAAGCGATGTGGATGGCTTGATATTGTGATCGTAATGATCTATGACGTCTTCAAGCGATTTAAATCTCCCATCATGCATGTAAGGCGCTGTAAGTGCAATATTCCGAAGGCTCGGCACTTTAAATTTCCCCTTGTCATCCGGATTGAGGCTCACGGATTGACGGCCAATATCGGTGATGGAGGCCTCATCATCGAGACCATTGTTTAAATACTTGTTATTTCTGAAATTGGATCCATTGTGGCAATGTGCACAGTCCGGTCCTGACAATCCGGGATAAAAAGGATTCCGCTCTTTAAAAAATAGAACCCGACCTCTTTCTTCATCCGTGTTCAACGAGAGGTTACCTGCCAGATACTGATCATATTTGGATTGATTGGAGACGATCGAGACCATAAATTGCTCAAGGGCTTTAGAAATACGGTCAGTAGTAATATCCTCAATACCAAACGCGGCTATGAATTGATCCGTATAAAGTCGGCTTCCTGATAACTTGGATACTACATTCTCAAGATTCTCGTCCATCTCAAGATGATCTTGTATCGGACGCAAGGACTGATCCCTGAGCAGATGGGCACGACCATCCCAAAAGAATTCGTTGCCATGCCATGCAAGATTGAAAATGCCCATCGCATTCCGTTTTCCATTTTGTCCTCTTATGCCAATTGAAAATTGATTCGTATCACTGAAGGCATTTTTCTGCTGATGGCAACTTGCGCAGGACATTGTATTGTCGCCGGAAAGCATTTTCTCATAGAACAGCATTCTGCCTAACTTTACGCCCTGAACGGTCAATGGATTGTCCGATGCGATTTGAGGTATAGGAAACTTTCCGATATCAATCACATAAGGAGTTGGATCTCCGCCGACAGGGTAAATGATCTCTTCTTTCTGGCAACTCAAAAGCATCAGGGCAGATAATGTCAGTATTAGGGTATTTTTCATGATCAGTACTTTTCTGGTTAATCGATGAACCAAAGATGACCCTGAGTGATGTTTCCTAACCTTCAAAAAATGCTTAA
>JBDSPM010000442.1:0-2601 GCA_039930325.1 Saprospiraceae bacterium | reverse complement strand
GAACTGAATTGGAAGTGAAAATGTCCGAAGCGAATTTCATGATCGATGAAGTGGTCGTGGTTGGGTAGGGAATTCAGAAAAAAAGTGATCTCACAGGTGCGGTTTCCACCGTCAAAGGAAAAGATCTGGCTCGTGTCGCCACTTCCAATGTGGAGCAGGCATTGCAGGGGAAAGTCGCCGGTGTCTATGTGGCCCCATCTTCTGGTGCACCGGGAGCGGGAGCAGTCGTACGAATTCGAGGCACAGGTACGCTGAACAATGCAAACCCATTGTATGTGGTCGATGGCATGATTACCTACGATGCATCGCTGGTCAATCCTCAGGATATTGAAAATGTAGAGGTGCTAAAAGATGCTTCCGCTGCAGCTATCTATGGGAGCAGGGGTGCGAATGGTGTCATCATCATCACTACGAAAAAAGGAATTCCACGCGACCGGGCAATTATATCTGCTTCAGCGTATTATGGGACACAGGAAATAACGAAAAAGCTCTCACTTCTGAATGCATCAGAGTTTGCATCAGCTTATAATGATCTTAGAGGAAATACATATTTCCCTAACCCGAATGCTTTAGGTGTGGGAACAGACTGGCAGGATCAGATATACAGGATGGCTCCGATAAGTAATGCAACGCTGAGTGCCAATGGAGGTTCTGACAAATACAGCTACAGCTTTAGTGGTAATTATTTTTCGCAGGACGGAATTATTAAAAATTCGCATTATGATCGACTGACCTTACGGCTGAATGCAGAATATAAACTGACGCCTTCGATTACATTTGGTCATAATATTTCCCATTCCAATATACGTGAGGATCTCTCACCGGATGTGGTAGGTAGTGCTTACCGCATGCCTCCCGTCTTTGCTGCACGCGATTCAACAGGTGACTTTTCAGATCCTACTTTTTTTGGACTTGCTATTGCTAATCCTGCAGCAGATCTTTTTTACAAAAGCAATCATCACCAGTCAGGTTCAAGGCTTTTCGGAAATCTCTATGTGGATGTAAAGCTGTTCAAAGATTTTACCTTCCGATCTAATTTAGGTATAGACCGGATCAATCGCAAATCGCGTTTCTTCGAGCCCAAGTTTGAAGTGAGCGCATCCCAGCGCAATCTCAATGACCGGCTAAGTGTAGGCTTAGATAATGGTAACGAATGGATATGGGAGCAAACAGTAACCTACGATCATACCTGGGGCAGCCATCATCTCACACTCCTGGGAGGGTATACTGCTGAAGAAAGAAAATATGAATCACTGGGTGGTAGCAGGGAAAATTTTCCGGGCACTGCAGAAGAACTATTATTTCTCTCCGCAGGAAACGATACGACTCAGATGAATTATCAGAATGCCGGTGATGAAGCTCTGACATCAAATCTTTATCGCATTAATTATGCTTACAACAACCGGTACCTGTTGACGCTAAGTTGGAGGACAGACAGATCAAGCCGGTTTACAAAAGCAAACCGTACCGGTAATTTTCCTTCAGGAAGCATTGGATGGAATATAGGTCAAGAGCCATTTATGAAAAATTATCCCTGGATCGACCGATTTAAAATCCGTGCCAGCGCCGGCATACTGGGTAACCAGGCCGCATCGTCACCTTATCCTTCTACCGGCGCTGTCACTAGTGGCCTGTATGGAGTATTTGGTCCTGATGAAAGTCTCAACCAGGGCGCAACACTGGTGTCCTTGGCCAACGCAAACCTGAGGTGGGAAACATCAAGACAAACAGACGTCGGCGTTGAAATTGCATTACTTGATGGCAGCATTGAATTAGAAGTGGATTGGTACAACAGGTTGACATATGATATTATCGCTGCAGTTCCGATACCTGATTATGTCGGATCGCAGAATGATCCGGTGGTGAACACCGCCAGAGTAAATAACCAGGGCTGGGACATCACTGCGATCTATAGGAAGACAGGGACTCTCTCTTACAACCTGGGTGTGATCCTATCGCCGGTCACGAATGTTGTCAGAAAACTGGCAGAAGGCCGGAATGAAATTTTTGCTGCTTTTCTTCAGGGAGAGCCTGCGACGCATACGGTTGTGGGTCTTCCTATCGGGGGTTTCTATGGTTATAAAGTTGCGGGTATATTTCAGTCACAAGAAGAGATCGATCAGGCGCCAAAATTTGGAGGTGAGAAACCTGGCGATATCCGGTATGTAGATACCAATGGTGATAATAAGCTCAACGGGGAAGACCGTGTTTACCTGGGCAGCGCAATCCCTACATTATCCTATTCAATGACGGCAGGCCTTGATTGGAAAGGAATAGATTTTAATGCGGACCTGGTGGGCTCCAGTGGAAACAAAGTTTTCAATGCTAAGGAAACATTCCGGTTCGCAGTCTATAATTGGGAAAATCATGTGGTAGATCGCTGGACGCCTCAAAACCAATCACAGACTGAGCCGCGTATTACTAATGGCGGAATCAATTATAAAGTGAGCGACCGATTTCTTGAGGACGGAAGTTTTCTGCGGTTGCGCAGCATCTCATTGGGATATACATTACCTAAGCGAATACTTTCCAAAGCAAGTATTAGCAAAGTTAGATTCTACGTTACAGGCACAAATGTTTGGACACAGCAAAAGTACAGCG
>JBDSPM010000441.1:0-4133 GCA_039930325.1 Saprospiraceae bacterium | reverse complement strand
CACAGCACATGACTTCGTCAGGAATGCAAAATCACAGGAAAAATCCTTAAACACAACATACCTGTAATTAGCCGGATGGATATCTTTTTTCATGACGCTTTTTAATAATGGACCGCAAAGGTAACGGTTATTTGAATTCCTTACAAGAGTCGAGGGCAGAAAAATCTCAAAGAAAAGTTAATGAAAAAGGCAGGGAGCAATGGACAATAGGCAATGGACAATGGACAATGGACAATGGACAATGGACAATAGGCAATTAGCAATAGGCAATGGGCAATGGGCAAAAATGAATAGAGGGAGATTTCACGATCCTCCCCCCTTCCCCCTCCAGTGGGGGAGCAGAATGCATTTTAATATTTCTTTGAAATTTTAAAATGAAATGGATGAGGATTTTTAAATACCCGAATGATTTTGATAGTTGATCAAGTCCTCTTTTCACGGGATTAAGGGGCAAGCACACGCTTCAAATGTCGGACTTAACAGATCCTGAAGGGATCTCATTGATCACGGAGTGATCTGATAAATGATCCTGAAGGGATCTGATTTGGTTAGCTCCGGGTGGCACCCGGACGAATGAATGGGCAATGGGCAATAGGCAAAGGGCAATTTTTTTAAACATGTCCCCCTTGGTTGGTGAGCTGTAGCAATAGGTTGTGTAATGCAAGTCGAACCATCAGGGGATAGGGGGCACTGTTAGCAATAGGCATTGATCTTTAGGCATGTTCTCTAGTTGCCCCAGGCTTTAGCCTGGGGTTGGGAGTAAATATGATTTCCGGCTTTAGCCTGAGCGAGAATGCAAGATTTTAGTAATCCAGCCCTGGAAAAAATGCATCTCTGAAATGGCTGATTTCAAAACCTGTTGCAGGAGTTCCCAGGATGGCGACAATATCGAACCTAATTTCCCATTCATGACCGACATACCTCATATAGGCCATGCCGGCATCAATAACCAACCTTTGTTTAACATTGCTGACCATCTCCTCAGGCAAACCGAAATCCGATTTTGCCCTGGTTTTAACTTCTATAAAAACTAACACATCCTTTTCTTTGGCAATGATGTCAATTTCAGCCCTTTTGTAGCGCCAGTTTTGAGCCACAATTTGAATACCCTGGGTGATGAGAAATTCAGCAGCCAGTTTTTCGCCCCATTGTCCGTGTCGTCTTTGAATAGTCATCATTTAGAAATCATCCAAAGTTAAGGCCGATCTATAAGGCATATGGTCCAAAAGATGTGGAAGTTTTATTTCAATTACAATTAGCTATTCCAACATGTCCAAAATATGATTTTAGAATTGAAAACAAGTCTGAAAATGTGCCGATCTATGGCCACTTAAGTGTACCAAGCCGCCACTTATAACAACGTGTATTATCAGGCAGTTATGACAGTGTGGCACACTTAGGTGTGGCACACCTAAGTGTGCCACACTGATTTGAGTTTAAAGGGAAGCAATTCTCTTTTTTCAGTTCAGCTAGTTTTGTTGACTGTGCAACTACGTTAGCGTTTAATTCCTGGATAACACAAATCACGACCATTACCCATTAAACATTTAAACATTTAAACATTTAAACATTTAACCTCTCCCACGATCCAAAGTCTCCCCGTTACTAAAATTTACCTTGCTTTACATCTCAAATTCTAATGAACATGATGGACCAACTTATCACCCGGTTTATGGATCAGCTCGAAGAGGCTGTTGAAATAGGAAGAAATGCAGTCATCAAACCTTCCAAAAATGAAATTCAAAACATTTATGTAGCCGGCCTGGGTGGATCAGGAATAGGAGCTGATTTCGTAAACGCCTTTATCCAAAAGACCTGCAAGGTTCCTTTTATTGTCAAGAAAGGTTACACTGTGCCTTCCTGGGTCGGGCCAAATACACTCGCGATAGCTAGTTCATACAGCGGTAACACAGAAGAAACACTCATCTCATATGATCTTATTAAAGCTGCCGGCGCGCGCATCATCTGTGTGGCATCCGGAGGAAAAATAATTGAGAAGGCTAATTCCGATGGCTTCGATTATGTTCAGGTTCCTGGCGGCTGGCCCTCACCGCGAGCCTGTCTTGGCTACTCATTAACTGCCCAATTGTGGATCTTGCATCATCTGGGCTTTATTACCGAACAACCTCTTAATGAGATTCAATCTTCAATAGCATTACTCCGAAGAGAATCTAATAACATTCATGAAGAAGCCAGGGAGATAGCTGCCCGTTTATTTCAACATATCCCGGTCATCTATATTGAAGATCGCATGGAGCCGGTGGCAGTTCGTTTACGTCAACAAATCAATGAAAATAGTAAGGCGCTGTGCTGGCATCATGTCGTCCCGGAAATGAATCACAATGAATTGGTAGGCTGGACTGAAAATAATCCGGATCTCGCCGTTCTGTATTTGAGAAATGAAGATGATTATTCACGCAATGCACTGCGAATGGATATTAATAAAGGCATCATCAGTAAATATGCAGGTGATATCATCGAAGTGCACTCGAAGGGGAATACGATGATAGAGCGCGCACTATACCTCGTTCATCTTGGGGATTGGGTTTCATGGTATCTTTCGCAGCTTCGTGGCAAGGATGCGCTTGAGGTGAATGTGATTGATTATCTGAAAGGAGAACTGGGAAAAGTGAAATGAAAAGGGAATAATGAAATACGAAATACGGATAACAAATATAGAATATCGAGCGCAGCGAAGATCCCGCTTTTGGGCGGGAACGAATATCGAGCGCAGCGAAGATCCCGCAAAATGCGGGAACGAGTAACGAGTAACGAATATCGAGCGCAGTGAAGATCCCGCAAAATGCGGGAACGAATTTTAAAAGAAGCAATAACAAAATAAATACCGAATACGGGTTACCTATTACTGATTACTGGTTATATAGTATTTTCACATTCAGAATTAAACCGCAGAACATATGCCATTACTTGAAGGAAAAGTCGCGATTGTCACCGGAGGTTCCAGAGGTATTGGAAAAGCTATTGTGGATGCATTTGCTGCTGAGGGCGCTTCAGTAGCATTTACATATCTGTCCTCCAGGGAAAAAGCGGAAGCCATCGCTGCTGAATGGCAGGCAAAAGGATCAAATGTCATAGCATCCTATTCGGATGCGAGCTCTTATGTACATGCCGAATCCCTTGTTCCTACGGTCCTTGAAAAATTTGGCCGCATCGATATTCTTGTGAATAACGCAGGCATAACAAATGATACACTTATGCTCAGAATGGATGAAGATCAGTGGGACAGCGTGATCGAAACCAATCTTAAATCCGTATTCAATATGACAAAACAATGCATCAAAGTCATGCTTCGTCAGAAATCGGGTTCTCTTATCCACATGAGCTCTGTAGTTGGAATTTTTGGAAATGCAGGACAGGCGAATTATGCTGCATCCAAGGCAGGGATTATTGGCTTTAGCAAATCTGTCGCAAAAGAAATAGGCTCCCGCAACATCAGAAGCAATGTCATCGCTCCCGGGTTTATCGAATCCGATATGACCGGTGATCTTGATGAAAATACGCGTAAAGCATTTTTAACTAATGTGCCGCTAGGCCGTCTTGGGCAGGCACGTGAAGTAGCCAGCCTGGCAGTTTTCCTTGCCTCTGAAATGTCCTCCTATATTACCGGCCAGACAATTAGCGTCTGTGGTGGCCTGAATACCTGATCATGAAAATTTTCACCTTTCTCTTCAGCAGTGCATTCATGATCTTGTCTTGCAGTCCAAAGCTCCAAATGAAAATGGCAAGCCAGGAAGATGTGCAAATTATACCACGCTCTTCTGAGCCAGAGGCTAAAATCAGCCCTTGCTACCAACCCTTGTCCTACGTAGCTTATCCGGAGCTGATGCGAATAAAATATATCCGTGTAAATTTTCATTTTCTGAATTCAACAGATGGTAGGTATAGTATGCCTGAAGATGAAGTGACCCGGTACGCATACGAGTGGATCAATGTGACCAACAGCAATCTTGAGCATAACATGAAAATGTTTTTGCCTGCGGGAAACCTTACACCTATTCTGCCCATTCCTTACCGGTATGTCATATCACCGGATCCTTCAGTGCGAGGTGATAGTGGCGTTTATTATCACATCAATGATACACTTTGCTATGCTGTGAAGACCGGGCGCGAAA
>JBDSPM010000440.1:0-4862 GCA_039930325.1 Saprospiraceae bacterium | reverse complement strand
TGCGTCTGATACTTACGTATATAAAGCTACCCTGAGATTCCCGGATGGAAATTCCAAAATTGTAAAAGGTGATGTGATACTATTAAGATAACCCACCGGAAATTTCTTATCACAAATCCTTTAGGCTTTATTCATCTTCCTGACACTTCGCGTGCGAAATAAATAATATAGAAATGTGCTCCATTGTTGGAATTTTAAATCTTACTGGTGATCACCAGGAGCTTCGCAAGAGGGCTTTACAGATGAGCAAGATGCTTAGGCACCGTGGTCCGGATTGGAGTGGCATCAACGATCAGGAGCACGCCATACTGGCACATGAGAGATTGTCCATAGTGGATATTAATACCGGTGCACAACCGCTGCTCAATGTTGAACAAACACACATACTGGCCGTCAATGGCGAGATTTATAATCATAAAGAATTGGAGCAGCACCTTACGGTTCCTTTTCAATTTCAGACCAAATCAGATTGTGAAATCATCCTGGCAAAATATCTTGAGAAGGGAGTTGATTTCCTTGATGAACTCCAGGGAATGTTTGCATTTGTGCTGTATGACAAGGTTAAAAATGAATGGCTCATAGGTCGTGACCATATGGGTATCATTCCCTTGTATACCGGTCATGATGAATCAGGAAATCTGTATGTGGCTTCTGAATTAAAAGCGCTTGTTCCTTATTGCAAATCGATAAAAGAATTTCCGCCCGGACATTACTGGTCCAGTAATGATGCTGAACCTGTAAAGTATTATGATCGGGATTGGATACAGTATGATAGCGTAAAAGAAAATCAAAGTGATATCGTGCATCTCAGGCATGCGCTTGAAATGAGTGTCAGGAGTCATTTAATGACAGACGTGCCCTATGGCGTATTGCTTTCGGGAGGGCTTGATTCTTCCATAATCGCTGCTGTGGCAAAACATTTTGTAAAGAAGAGGATTGAGGATGATGATTTGTCTGAAGCATGGTGGCCGCAACTTCACTCATTTGCGATAGGTCTTAAAGATTCCACGGATCTTATTGCTGCAAAGAAAGTAGCGGATTATATCGGCACGATCCATCATGAAATGATTTTTACGATCCAGGAAGGTGTGGATGCATTGTCCGATGTCATCTATCATTTGGAAACATTTGATGTCACTACAGTGAGGGCTTCCACACCGATGTACCTGATGGCCCGCAGGATAAAAGCCATGGGAATCAAGATGGTGCTTTCAGGTGAAGGATCTGATGAGATATTTGGAGGATACCTGTATTTTCATAAGGCTCCGGATGCAAAAGAATTTCATGAAGAGACGGTGAGAAAACTAAATAATCTTCATCTGTATGATTGCCTTCGTGCAAATAAATCCATGGCAGCTTGGGGTGTTGAGGCGCGTGTTCCTTTTCTTGACAAGGCATTTATGGATGTAGCCATGCGTCTCAATCCAAAAGATAAAATGGCTGGAAATGGAAAAATAGAAAAGCATATTCTTCGTAAAGCCTTTGAAGATTATCTGCCTGCCGAAATTGCATGGAGACAAAAAGAACAATTTTCAGATGGTGTAGGCTATTCATGGATAGACAGTCTCAAAGAACTCGCAAACCAGAAAATCAGCGACCAGCAAATGGCGAATGCAAAATTTCGCTTTCCGGTGAATACACCCGTTACGAAAGAGGCCTATCATTACCGAGATCTTTTTGAATCCCACTTTCCGTATGCTTCAGCTATTGATTGTGTTCCCGGTGGGCCATCAGTGGCCTGTAGCACACCACAAGCTATACTGTGGGATAAATCACTGAGTGAGATTACAGATCCTTCCGGAAGATCCGTCAGGTCCGTACATAATCAGTCATACTAAGAAAATAAACAAAGAGAAGGCAAACCTCCTTTTAGGTTAATACTTCTGGCTAAAGCCAATTCTCTCTTCACCTTATCCACGGGATAAATCCCGTGGCAATTAAGATTTCTTCTATACAACCCGTGGCAATTAGGACTTCTTCGATACAAATTTCAAAAGGATAAAATTTTAATTGCCCCATATCTTGGTATGATGAAGAGGAGTAAATTTTTTCTAAAAAAATATTTTAATTTAAATTGTAAAAGGATAAAATTTTAATTGCCCCTGACTTTAGCCTGGGGTGTATGGCGGGATAAATCCCGTGGCAATTAAGATTTCTTGCATACAACCCGTGGCAATTAGGATTTCTTTCATACAAATTGCAAAAAGATAAAATCTTAATTGCCCAATATCTTGATATCATGAAGAAGAGTAAAAAATTCTCAAATAATATTTTAATTATGTAAAAGGATAAAATCTTAATTGCCCCTGGCTTTAGCCTGGGGTGTTGGGAAACTTCTATTTGGCTTTAGCCGATAATTTAAATGTCTTTTGAATTTTCAAGCTGGATGTAGAGAGCCTTCAGCTCGGTGGCTTCTTCGGGTTTTATTCTGCCTGCAAGCACGAGACGTACTTCCCTTCTTCTTCCTGCACCATCAAAAAGATTTTTTTCTTCCGGCGTTTCAGGTACTACATGAGGCACCTTTCGCGGACGT
Organism: Saprospiraceae bacterium; assembly: GCA_039930325.1. Classification (GTDB taxonomy): domain Bacteria; phylum Bacteroidota; class Bacteroidia; order Chitinophagales; family Saprospiraceae; genus Opimibacter. The sequence goes on along the minus strand of JBDSPM010000440.1, from coordinate 2,329 downwards.
GACGTCCTTGCATCCAACGCCACGAACGTCATATAGGCATGATTTGATTTCTCCAGATCAGCACCAAAGGCTGAAGTGGTAAAAACCTCAAGGTATACTTCCACCGATGTATTGAATGCCCTTGTCACTGCAGCTTTGATCGTGATCACATCCCCCAATCGTATAGGTTTGGAGAATGAAACATTGTCAACAGAAGCCGTTACCACATGCGCACCACAATGACGGGCACCGCAAATACCTCCTGCTATATCCATCCAACGCATCAGGTTACCTCCCATCAGGTTACCCAGTGGATTTGTATCATTTGGCATGATCAATTCAGTCATGGTAGTCCGGCTGTAGCTTGGCGGACGTTCGTCTGGTATATTCATCTTGCAGATTTCAAAATAAAAATTGCATGCTTTATCTCTTGCTTCGTACTTCAGCAATGCATAAAATAAATAGAATTATTTTTCAGAACATGACAAAGCAAAAAAAGACATGAATACAAATAAACTATTCAGTGTTGACAAGTGCTTTCCGCACGGATTCAGAAAAAAGATATTCCATTAATTCCTTCTGATCATTATTGATTTCTACTAAATACCATTCATTTTCAGACTTTATCGCCATCATCGCTATTTTGGTGATGATAGTATAGGTTTTGTTTGCCGCATCCCATTTTACATTTTCTTTACCATAGGTGGCTTCAAATTGCCCGGTCATGCCCTGAATGTATTTAGGATCATCATAAAAGCTTCCTGCCTTTATCAGTGCTGTCAGATCAGCCATGTAGTCCAGCTTCACGAAGGTTTCATCACCTTCTTTTAAGGGGGAGGTCGATGAAGTTAATTTCATGTGACTGCGCATCAATGACAATCCATCCTGATCCATAGAGGTCATCAGATCAATAAGGTCCTGCTTGGGCACCCTTGAAAACAATTTGGGGTACATGACACCGAATGCCTCGTCCCATTTTTTTTGATTGGACTGTTCAATAAACGCATCCACCTTTTTTTGAATTTCAGGGTTGGTTTTTACCTGGGCTGAAAGAGCAACAGTAAGCAGGAATGCTGTGATAGCTAAAAGAAATCTGGGCATGTTCATCATAGGTTTTATAAAATAGCGGATACGTTGGAAACTTCGATTGGGGAGTTAGAAGGTCTGAGATTAAAGACCAGGCTAAATTCCCTGATCACCTCATTCTTAATTTGTTGCAAATCTACGGTTTTCCCAAGGAGGCTACTGAGCGAACAAACACTCTTGCCAGGATCTGAAATACCACATGGGATTATGTGATCAAAATAGGTTAAATCGGTATTGACGTTGAAAGCAAATCCATGCATGGTCACCCATCTGCTTAAATGAACACCTATGGCACATATTTTCTCAGATGCATGCTTGCCTTCTGGTCCGTTTACCCAAACACCTGTATATGAAGGATTTAAGATGCCATTGATTGCATAATTTTTAAGGACATTTATGATCACCTGTTCCAGACTTCTGATATACTTGTGTACGTCCGTAAAGATCAAATCAAGATCCAATATGGGATAACCTACCAGCTGACCAGGTCCATGGAAGGTAATATCCCCTCCCCGATTGATTTTAAAATATTCGATCTGGTATTCAGTCAGTTCACCGGCTTTGATCTTCAGGTTGTCTTCAGATCCACTTTTGCCTAAAGTAAAAACAGGTGGGTGTTCACAAAGCAGGAGATAATGATGCTGCACTGCCGGATAACCGGCTCTTTTATTATCCACCAACTCCTTATGGAGTTGGGTCTGTATATCCCAGGCCTCCTTGTAGGGAATAAGGCCCAAATCAATCACTTTCAATGTACTGCCTGCTGAAAAGGTCATAATGGAAAGGTAAACCTTAGCCTAAACGGTGATAATGAAGTAATTCGTTCATCATAGTGGATTAAGTCATAACTTTAGGGTGCCAACCACTCCTTAGCTTTAATTCCATATTACTTCTTTTGAACCATTTGGTATATGCTGCAGTATCGTTACGCTTTTTCTATTCTGGTGATTACTTTAAGCTCCTTTGCAGCTGCGCAGCCAGCACCAAATTTTATGATTACCGATTCCTGGGGATCTCCCCACAGGCTTTATGAGGATTACCTGGATCAAGGTAAGACGGTGGTAATAGAATTATTTTTTGCGGCGTGTCCTCCCTGCAATCAGATAGCCCCCTATGTGGAAACGCTTTATCAGAATTGGGGATCGGGTCAGGAGGAAGTGCAATTTTTAGAACTTAGCATATTGTCCTCTGATACAGATGCAAAGGTGAATGCATATAAGGCAAGTCATGATACATCGTATCCTGCTGCAAGTGCGCAGGGTGG
>JBDSPM010000439.1:0-6188 GCA_039930325.1 Saprospiraceae bacterium | reverse complement strand
AAGCGTGGCTTCGTGGCGCCAATTTTTATTGGGAATGTTTTTTATTCTTTTCCATTTTGGATCACTCGAATTCAATAGTGTACAAAAGCTTGCAGCCGGATTGACGCCGGATAGTGTTGTTCTCATTACGATCACGCTTCTGTTGTTTGTTGGAGCTATTGGAAAATCAGCTCAGCTTCCCCTCTACACCTGGCTTCCTGATGCTATGGCGGGTCCCACACCGGTGTCTGCATTGATCCATGCCGCTACGATGGTGACTGCCGGAATTTATATGGTAGTGCGCTCCAATGTTCTGTTTGCCATGGCGCCCACAACACTGACTGTGATTTTGTTTGTTGGAGCGGCCACCTCACTTTTTGCGGCTGTCATTGGATTAAAACAAAACGACATTAAAAAAGTCCTGGCCTACTCAACTGTATCACAATTAGGGTTGATGTTCGCTGCTCTTGGATTAGGTGCATTTAGCAGTGGCATATTTCATCTTGTGACACATGCATTTTTCAAAGCACTTTTATTTCTTGGTGCAGGAAGTGTCATTCATGCATTGCATGGTGAACAGGATATGCGAAATATGGGAGGCCTTAAAAAATTCATTCCCATTACATTTATCACGATGCTGATAGCCGCTCTGGCCATTTCCGGATTTCCATTATTGTCCGGCTTCTTTTCGAAGGATGAAATATTAGCACATGCTTTCCAGGAGAATAAGATCATCTGGATCATCCTTTCTTTCAGCTCTTTTCTGACAGCTTTCTACATGTTCAGGCTGATCTATCTCACATTTTTCAATACGTTCCGCGGATCTGAAGAAACGAAATCGCATATCCATGAATCACCATGGACGATTACTCTTCCATTAATTGTTCTTTGTGCATTGTCCGTATTCGGCGGTCTATTGGGTCTTCCTGAAGTTTTCAGCGCAAACCATTGGCTTGACACCTATTTATCCGGCATAACAGAAGGCTCTGCTTCCTTTTTACATCATGGCACTGATCTAAGTCTCACCATGGAAATCGGTTTGATATCGTTGGCAGGTTTTGGAGCCATTTTAGTCATCCTGTATGCAAGAAATAAATACCAGGCGCTGCGTCAATTACCTCCGGATGAGGCATCCCTGACCGGTTTTGAAAAATTGATTTATCATAAATTCTATGTCGATGAATTCTATGAAAAATACATTTCACAACCTGTGTTCAGGCTATCTGAATTTGCAGGAAGTGTCATTGATAAATTAGTTATAGACCGCGCGGTGAATGGATCTGGCTGGTTGGTGGATTTTGGTGGAAGAACATTGCGATTGCTGCAAACAGGCAACACAGGGTTTTATGTTTTCGCCATGGTGATAGGGATGGTAGTTCTCTTTATAATTCGATTATTGATTTGATGATAACATTACTCCTCTTATTTTTTCCTTTAGCAGCGGCATTGTTCGTCTTCCTGGCGGGCCATAACCTGGCTGCTAGGCTGGCGTTGGGTTTTGCTGTTATTGAATTAGCCGTATCAGCTTATGCAGTTTCTGTTTTTCAGCACCAGGGGCCTGAAGCATTTTACATCTTTAAGCCCTGGATCGAATACCCTAAGATCAGCTTTCACCTGGCTATAGATGGCCTGAGTTTGCTGATGGTCCTGCTGACCAATTTCCTCACGCCCATCATCATCCTTTCTGCATTCAACAGGCTGATTCCAAAAGCTAAAAGTTATTTTGCACTGATCCTGATCATGCAATTTGCTCTCCTCGGAGTGTTCATGGCTATGGATGGTTTGCTATATTATATTTTCTGGGAGCTGGCGCTGATCCCGATTTACTTTATTGCTTTAGGCTGGGGCGGACCAAACCGTGTCTCAATTACTTTAAAGTTTTTCATCTACACACTTGCCGGAAGTTTGTTTATGCTTTTTGGATTTATCATGCTCTATTGGTACAATCCTGCACATTCATTTGACATCCGTGAATTATATAGTTCAGTTGTTTCTGCAGAACATCAAAGCTGGCTATTCTGGATGTTCTTTCTGGCTTTCGCGATCAAGATCCCGATCGTACCATTTCATACCTGGCAGGCGGACACATACAGGGAATCACCTACACAGGGCACCATGCTGTTGTCAGGTATCATGTTGAAGATGGGCACATACAGTTTGATCCGGTGGCTGCTTCCTGTTCTTCCTTTAGGTTTAGCACAGTGGGGTCCTCTGGCGATCACATTATGCGTCATAGGAATAGTCTATGCGTCGATCATAGCTATCCGGCAGAAGAATCTCAAGAATTTACTGGCCTACTCCTCTCTTGCGCATGTCGGTTTGATATCAGCAGGCATCTTTGCTTTCAATATACAGGGGCTTCAGGGAAGCGTCGTGCAGATGATAGCACACGGAATCAATGTGGTCGGACTTTTCTATTGCGCTGATATTATATTCAATCGCACAGGAAGCCAGGATGTTTACGGTTTGGGTGGGATCAGAAATGTCGCGCCTCAGTTTGCAACTGTCTTTATGGTCATCCTGCTGGGAAGTGTTGCATTGCCATTGACGAATGGATTCATTGGAGAATTTTTATTGCTCTATGGAGTATACGAATACAATACATGGTTATCTGTATTTGCAGGACTAACCATCATTTTAGGAGCCGTTTATATGCTTCGGATGTATAAGAAAATGATGCTAGGCCCTACGAGTCTACCGGCAGAAAGATTTGTGGATCTGCAATGGAATGAATTGCTTGCTTTAGGGACTTTAGTAGTGTTGATCATAGTGATGGGAATTTATCCAAAACCCATTCTCGATCTGGCAGGACCTGCCCTTCAGTTGCTTTTGAATAAATAAATTAATTCAATTCGAATAGTGAACACAATATTATATACGTCCTGTCTCGGAATGTTTTGCCTGGTGGCGGAAATACTGAACCTGCGTAAGCTTTTAGTGCCTGTCATCATTGCCGGACTGGCAGTTATATTTTTTATCAATACACTTGATTGGGTACAAAGTGCACCTGTGATCATCGGAGGAATGGATATGTCCCGTATGATGCGAATTGACCACTTCTCCATTGCATTCAGCGGGCTTGCGATTTTTACGGCAGCATTGATTTTTGCATTGTCTGCTGATTTTTATAAGGATGAGCCTCAGCACCTGAGTGATTACCTTGCTATCCTGTTATTTATTCTGACAGGGACATTGATATTATTTAGCTTTTGGAATTTAGTCATGTTGTTCCTCGGGATAGAAATTGTTTCAATATCACTTTACATCATGGCCGGCAGTAGACGGTTTGATATCAGGTCTAATGAAGCTGGTTTCAAATATTTCCTGATGGGATCATTTGCTTCGGGAATACTGTTATTTGGTATCGCCTTGATTTATGGAGCGAGTGGTTCATTTGAATTAGATAAAATTGCTACTTACGTATCTGCAGGAACTATCACACCTATGTTTATGATAGGAACCTTATTGGTAACATTTTCTTTCCTTTTTAAAGTTGCGGCCGTGCCCTTCCATTTCTGGAGCCCGGATGTCTATGAAGGTTCTCCTTCATTAGTCACAGCTACAATGGCTACGTTGGTGAAAGTATCATTTTTCGCGGCTTTTTATCGTCTGATGGTGCATGGTCTCGCTGGTGTGCATGATTACACCGGTGATATTATTGTGATTGTTGCCGGTGCGACTATGATTATTGGCAATCTCATCGCACTGACACAGGATAACTTCAAACGCCTGCTTGCATATTCAGGTATTTCGCATGCAGGGTATATGCTCCTGGCTATTCTAAGTCTTCAGATGAATTCTTCCTCGGCGCTTATATTTTACGGAACCTCTTATGTGCTGGCTACTATTGGTGCTTTCGCTGTCGCGATTTCTGTATTTGCATCCATGAAATATGAAAGCATCAGCGCATTTAATGGTCTGGGAAAAAAGAATCCATTCATGGCAGCGATGCTTACACTTAGCATGCTGTCACTTGCTGGGATTCCGCCCCTGGCAGGATTCCTTGGGAAATATTACATCTTTTCAGAAGCGATTAAGAACGGTTATTTCTGGCTGACTATGATTGCTATAGTGGCGTCGATCATCGGTGTGTATTACTATTTTAAAGTCATCCTGGCGATGTATACACAAGAGGCAGATGATGTTCCCGTCAAACCTACCCCACTCTATTTAATGGTGATGATAGTATGCGTTATATTAAGCCTTGTGCTAGGCGTATATCCCGGTGTTTTTACACACATTATCTGATCCATTTTCTTCCACAAATTTCTATTTTGTGTTTGACATAAATAGGAATTTTGTAATTGTTTATTTAAATTATATAATAATAGCTTCGCAGTTCATCGACAACTTTGCTAAGCCGCTTACGTGTTTCCTCACCCTACAATTTATAAAACGTAAAAACCTAAGCCATCAAAGGTTCTGGCACTTTTTATAACTAATAATCATGTTTGCCAATGGAAGTTCTTGATAAAGACGTCGCAGGCGACATTACATCCGGTGGTCATTTAAGTTATTGGCTTGAAGATGCAGTTCATAACGTTTATTCAGGACGTTTAAATCAAAATATACATGCAGATGTTGTTATCGTGGGTGGTGGCCTGGCCGGTATTACGGTTGCGTATTGTCTATCAAAATCCGGTAAAAGAGTCGCCGTGATCGAAGATGGATATATAGGCAGTGGAGAAACCGGGCGCACGACTGCTCAACTCGTCACTGCCCTCGATGACCGCTACTCAGATCTCGAGAAAATCTATGGTGAAGCTGACACCAAATTAATTGCAGAAAGTCATATGGCGGCCATCAATCTGGTTGAAGAAATCTGCCTTAAAGAAAAGATTGACTGCGATTTCAGAAGAGTAAATGGCTACCTTTTTCTTCATCCATCCGATGACAAGGATGAATTGAAAAAGGAATGCTTCGCGGCTACACGCGCAGGAATTAAAGTTCAGGATTTGGATTCCATTCCTGGTATGTTGCATAGTACAGAGCCCTGTCTTGAATTTCCGGACCAGGCACAATTTCATCCAATTAAATATCTTGAGGGCCTGTGCGAGATCATTACTCAACATGATGGTAAGATTTTTACACTTACGCATGCCCATGAAATCGATCATACCGGAATAACCACTAACGAAGGCTTCAGGGTAAATGCCAATCATGTAGTAGTAGCCACAAACTCGCCTGTGAATAACCTGGCTGCCATGCACCTGAAGCAAACTTCCTTCAGGACCTACGTAGTGGCGGGATTGGTGAAAAAAAATGCATTGCCTTATTCGCTTTGGTGGGATACCGGGGATCATCATTCAGATAAAAATTTCCCTCCCTATCATTATGTTCGATTGGCACCCTACAATAAAGGGTATGACTTACTGATCAGTGGTGGTGAAGACCATCCCACAGGTGATATACGTGCAGGAGAGAAAAACGAAGAAATCAGATATAAAAATCTCGAAGATTGGACGCTCCTCCATTTCCCGGTAGAACAAGTACTCTATCACTGGTCTGGCCAGGTAATAGAACCGACGGACTCACTAGCCTTTATAGGAAGAAACCCCCTTGATAAAGAAAATGTATATATCGTGACCGGGGATTCCGGGACAGGAATGACGCATGGTACGATAGCGGGGATGCTCATCCCGGATCTTATTAAGGGAAGAAAAAATCCGTATGAAGCTATCTACAGGCCTTCCCGCGTTACTTTAAAATCCGGAAATATGTTTTTTTAATAGCTTGGCAGCGGTCTCATGGCCTTAATACGTGGAGCACCTTAGGATGAACGTGTGAAAGATATTTCAGAAATAAAAAACGACGAAGGAAAGATTTCCAACATAGAAGGCCATCCTTACGGAGTATACAAAGATGATATCAGCAAGTTTCATATTGTCTCTGCAAAGTGTACACATCTCAAATCAACCCTCAAATGAAATGGCGATGAGAAAACCTGGGATTGTCCCTTGCATGGAAGCCGTTATACTTATGAAGGACATGTGATAAATGGACCTGCCATTGATAACCTTCCGGCGTATAAAGAATTAGAGAGTTTAGCGGAATCATAATTACTTCATCTTCCACGATCCTCATTCTGGTATATAAGCAATTTCAGGAAACACATCCAGATTGATTAAACAAATTAGTTTCCTCCCTGTTATCCAAGAATGTCCTACAACCCCCTATCTAAAGACGAAGTGCACGTCATCCTGCATAAA
>JBDSPM010000438.1:0-11274 GCA_039930325.1 Saprospiraceae bacterium | reverse complement strand
CCGCGATAACCCCTGTACCATCTGAAGCCGGTTTTATTAACACTCTTCCAGCACCAAATTTTCCAAGCTGAAGATGTGGTATAGTTCCTTTATGGATAGGAACTTTTACAAGGTTCTTCTTAGCATCATCGATAGCTTTTGCAATAGCTTCGCTCACATCACGTGCTTTCCCCAAACCCTGGCCAACAGTTCCCTGGCCATCACCAACCACCACAATTGCAGCAAAAGAAAATGTCCGTCCCCCTTTGGTCACTTTGGCCACTCTATTGAGTGCTACAAGCTTATCCTTGAGTTCGGTTTCTGATGCTTTTACTCTGACATTTGTTTCTTTCACTTTGATATGATTGAGTATGTATTAGAATTTTAATCCGGCACTTCTTGCACCTTCAGCCAATGCTTTTACCCTGCCATGGAATAAATAGCCGCCACGATCAAATACGACTTCTGAGATATTAAGTTCTTTTGCACGTGTAGCGATCAGTTCGCCTACTTTTGAGGCAACTTCTGTTTTATTCGCTCCGGCGGCTGCCTCATCTGTGGAAGCTGCGGCGGCGATGGTAGTTCCTTTGTTATCATCGATCAGCTGGCAATAGATTTGCTTATTGCTGCGATAGACAGACAGACGGGGACGTGCTTTTGTGCCTTCCATCTTCTTACGGATACGATGATGTATACGTTTACGCCTTGCTAATTTTGTTAGTGCCATAATTTATTGGAGCCTTTTAGCCCTTGTTATTTTTTACCGGATGTCTTACCAGCTTTTCTTCTCAGGATCTCTGTTGAATATTTAATACCCTTGCCTTTATAGGGTTCAGGTTTTCTGAAAGCTCTGATCTTAGCTGCTACCTGTCCCAACAATTGTTTATCGTTGGAAGTAAGGATAATGGAAGGATTAGATCCTTTCTCTGTTTTTGTTGCGACCTTAACTTCATCCGGAACATAGAAGTAAATCGGGTGAGAGTAGCCTATGATGATTTCAAGCAGATTGCCTGTATTTGTGACCCTGTAACCAACACCGACTAATTCCAGCGTCTTGGTGAATCCTTCTGTCACACCAACGATCATATTGTTGACCAGTGCTCTTGAAAGACCATGCAAAGCTTTATGGCGGTTTTGATCTGTCGGACGTGCAAAGGTCATCTCGCCTTCATTCAGCTTGATTGTGATATCCGGGTCAATCTGCTCATGCAGTGATCCTTTTGGTCCTTTGACAGTCACCACGTTGCCTTTAGTGAAGCTGATATCAACTCCCTGGGGCATATTGATTGGTAAATTACCTACTCGTGACACGTTGTTCTTTTTTTAGAATTTATTTCTACTATTAGTATACGTAACAAAGGCATTCTCCGCCTAACTTTTGTTTCCGCGCTTCTTTATCAGTCATCAGGCCATGCGATGTTGAAATAATCGCCACTCCCAAACCATTGATGATACGGGGCAGGTCTTCAGATGAAGAAAACCTTCTCAATCCCGGCCGGCTCAATCTTCCCAATTCTCTGATGACAGGTTGCTTAGTTTCTGCATCGTATTTGATAGCTATGTTGATCACAGCATCTTTGCCGGTACCTTCAAAGGTATATTTAAGAATATAACCCTGCTCGTACAGGATCTCGGTGATCTTCTGCTTAAGCTTTGAGTTCGGAATACTCACTACCCGGTGCTTTGCCTGCTGTGCATTGCGAATCCGGGTAAGATAGTCTGCTATAGGATCTGTGATGGCCATGAATGATTCAATGATTGATTGATAATATGCTATTGTGATTCGATTTTACCAGCTTGCTTTCGTGACTCCAGGGATTTTGCCCATCAGGGCCATTTCCCTGAACATATTTCTGCACAGTCCAAATCTTCTCATATATCCCTTTGGACGTCCTGTCAATTTACATCGGTTGTGCAGGCGTTTTTTGGAGGAATTTCTTGGCAGCTTATCAAGCTCATCCCATTTTCCTTCTTCCTTTAATTGCTTGCGTACTGTAGCGTATTTTGCAACCAAACGTGCTCTCTTATCTTCTCTTGCTATAAGTGACTTTCTGGCCATGAGGCTGATTAGTTTTTCTGATTTTTAAATGGCATTCCCATTTCTTTCAATAGGGCATATGCTTCTGCGTCTGTATTGGCGGTAGTGACAAACGTGATATCCATTCCATTGATCTTAGTGATCTTATCAAGATCGATTTCCGGAAAGATGATCTGTTCTGTCACCCCAAGAGAATAATTCCCTCTTCCGTCAAAACTCTTATCATTTATTCCCTGGAAGTCACGCACCCGTGGAAGGGTCACTGTGACAAACCTATCGAGGAATTCATACATCTTATCTTTTCGCAGTGTCACCCGAACTCCGATAGGCATTCCTTCACGAAGCTTGAAATTTGAAATAGATGTCTTTGCGATTGTAGAAACTGCTTTTTGTCCTGCTATAGTGGTTAACTCTGCCTGATAAACATCCACAAGCTTTTTATCCTGCGTTGCCTGGCCTATACCCTGGTTAAGACATATCTTGACTAAGCGAGGAATCTGCATTTTAGATGAATAGCCGAATTGCTCCATTAATTTTGGTGCGACGACGTCATCATAATATTGCTTTAATCTTGGCGTATTGCTCATTACTTAATGATTTCTCCAGATTTTTTAGAAAAGCGAACATTTTTTCCATCTACCACTTTGCGACCCACTCTTGTAGGTTCTCCTGATTTAGGATCGATCAACATGACATTAGAAACATGGATGGCTGCCGGAATTTCAACAATGCCACCGGGTGTTGACTGGGTTGGTTTTCTGTGTTTCTTCACGATATTTACTTCTTCCACAACCACCCTGTTCTTGTCATGAAAAACTTCCATGACATTTCCCTTTTTGCCTTTGTCTGCACCTGATATCACCATCACCACATCGCCTTTCCTGATGAAAGGTTTTGCTGCAGGTATAATTTTATTCTTACTTTTTGTACTCATGGCTTACATTATTGTATATCCTGATCTGTTATATAACTTCAGGAGCTAACGATACTATTCTCATATAATCACGCTCTCTGAGCTCTCTTGCTACGGGACCGAAGATCCGCGTACCTCTGGGTTCATCAGCGGCGTTTAACAGGACAACTGCATTGTCATCAAAACGTATATAGGATCCATCCTTACGGCGGATTTCTTTTTTTGTCCTTACGACAACGGCTTTCGAAACCAATCCTTTTTTCAAACCTCCGGGTGCAGCGTCCTTAACAGATACTACAATCTTATCACCGACTGAAGCATATCTTCTTCCGGATCCCCCTAGGACACGAATGCAGAGCACTTCTTTAGCACCGCTATTGTCTGCAACATTTAGTCTTGATTCCTGCTGTATCATAATTTATTCAATTCACTATTGTGAAAGCTCAATTTCTATTACTTCGCCTTTTCAAGAATTTCCACAAGACGCCATCTTTTGAGAGCGCTTAATGGACGTGATTCAACGATCCGTACCAGATCCCCTATGCCGCAAGCATTTGCTTCATCATGCGCCATGAAGTTCTTATTGCGTTTTACAAACTTCCCATATATCGGGTGTCTGAGTTTACGCTCTACCATTACCGTGATGGTCTTGTCATTCTTATTACTGGTGACAACACCTACCCGTTGTTTTTTGAGTTTTACTACGTTTGTTTCCATGACCTCTTAATCTTTTTTGCGTCTTGCTCTGATGCGTGATCTCTTTGCGGTTTGTTCGGGAGTCATTGTTGTCATTTCTCTCCTGCGCATTTCGGTTTGAAGGCGGGCTATATCCCTTCTTGTGCTTCTGAGGGTGACCGGGTTATCCAAACCTTTGATGGTGTGATCAAACCGCAGTTTTTGATATTGACCGTTCATCTGAGTAAACTCAGCCTTCAGGTCAGTATCTGACATTTCACCTAACTCCATATATTTCTTTGTTGCCATTGCTGATACTGATTATGATTCTGTATAATCGTGTCTTACGACCGTTCTCGTTTTAACAGGTAACTTCTGAGCTGCCAGTTGCAGCGCTTCGAAAGCTATTTGCTGTGATACGCCTTCCAATTCAAACATGATACGTCCTGGTTGAACTAAGGCTACCCAATGATCATGAGCTCCTTTTCCTTTCCCCATACGCACTTCCTGCGGTTTTTTAGTCACCGGTTTGTCAGGAAAGATCCTGATCCACACGGCGCCTTCCCTTTTCATATGCCTGGTCATCGCTATACGCGCAGCTTCAATTTGCCGGCTTGTGATCCTGGCATTATCAAGAGATTTCAGCGCAAAGCTGCCGAAAGCGATATCGCTTCCCTTCCAGGCTATGCCTCTGTTTTTACCCTTTTGTTGCTTACGGTATTTTGTCCGTTTTGGCTGTAACATGTTGCTATTTAATTAACCAATGATGTTAGCTTTTTTTGAAAAAAGTGCGGCAAAGGTACGCTTTTCCTCCTTCCTTCAACCCGTATTTATTTCGGTTTTCTTCTTCCGCCTCCTCCGCCGCCTGGTCCACCCGGACGATTTCCACCTTGTCCTCCACCCGGACGGCCTCCGCCTTGTCCACCTGGACGACCTCCGCGATCTCTTCCTCCACCGCCTCCGCCTGCTCCGCGATCACGTCCTCCGCCTCCTGCTCCTCTTTCTCCTGGTGCACCTCCTCTACCACCTCTCTCACGGAAATCTCCTCCACCTTCATTTCTTCCATATCCTGCTCCTCTTTCGTTTCCACCACGACGATTACGTGCTCCCTGGTCACCACCCGCATTCAGCGTCAATTCTCTCTTACCATATACTTCACCTTTACAAATCCAGCACTTGATGCCGATTTTTCCAAATACGGTCTGAGCTTCTTTTATCGAGTAGTCTATATCTGCCCTGAACGTATGCAAAGGTGTTCTTCCGTCTTTATATTCTTCTGAGCGAGCCATTTCAGCTCCATTCAACCTGCCGCTGATCCGGACTTTGATCCCTTCAGCACCTGATCTCATAGTGGACTGAATCGCCATCTTGATAGCTCTCCTGTAGTTAATTCTGGCCTCGATTTGTTTAGCTATCGATTCAGCTACAATATTGGCATCAAGCTCTGGCTTACGGATCTCCATGATATTAATCTGGACATCCATCTTCGTGAGCTTCTTTAACTCCTCGCGGATACGGTCGACCTCCTGGCCTCCCTTACCAATGATGATCCCTGGCCTTGAAGTTTGAATAGTAACCGTCACGCGTTTCAGTGTGCGCTCGATCACCATGTGGGCTATGCCACCTTTTTCAATTCTTGCCTGCAGGTATACCCGGATTTTTTCATCCTGAATAACCTTTTCAGCAAAATCGCGGCCTCCATACCAATTAGACTCCCATCCGCGGATGATACCCAGTCTATTACCTATCGGATTAGCTTTTTGACCCATTAGAATCTCAGATTATTAATCGATTTACTATTCATTTATTCGTTGTTATTCCTCTTCGTCACCAGCAGAAAACTCGCCTTCGAAGGGTATTTTATTTTCAATGATCAATGTTACATGGTTGCTATGCTTCCTTATACGGTGAGCACGACCTTGTGGTGCAGGACGAATTCTTTTTATGTGGCCGGCACCATCCACCGTCAGTGTTTTGATAACCAGTAAATGCTCATCTACATCCTGTGCGCCTTCAGTTTTGTTTTCCCAGTTGGTCACTGCAGATAACAATAATTTTTCAAGCCATCCAGCAGCTTCCTTGTTAGTATACCTGAGGATATTTACAGCGTCTTCCACTTTTTTACCCCGGACTAAATCCGCCACCAATCTCATTTTCCTTTCAGAAAGAGGGCAGTTTCTGAGTTTAGCAACAGCTTCCATTTGTCTGCTTTATTTTATTTCTATTCAATTAATTATTTTCTATTACCGGCATGACCACGGAAAGTCCGAGTAGGTGAAAATTCACCCAGCTTATGTCCTACCATATTCTCTGTGACAAAAACAGGGATAAATGTTTTACCATTATGAACTGCGATCGTATGACCTACCATGTCCGGAACGATCATCGATGCACGTGACCATGTCTTGATGACTGACTTCCGGCTTGCTGAATTGGCCTTTTCGATTTTAGCCATCAGCTTGTTGAATACGTACGGACCTTTTTTAATTGATCTTGCCATGTTACTGTGTGATTATTACTTATTTAGCTTTTCTGCGTGAAATGATGAGCTTGGATGAATTCGCCTGAGGGCTACGGGTCTTCTGCCCTTTAGCCATAATACCTGTCTTCGACCTTGGGTGCCCGCCTGAAGCTTTTCCTTCTCCACCACCCATCGGGTGATCTACCGGATTCATGGCCACCCCTCTGACTCTTGGGCGACGGCCTGTCCAGCGTTTTGAACCTGCTTTGCCAAATGCTGTAAGGGCATGATCGGGATTTGATACAGCGCCCATCGTTGCCTTACAATTGAGCAATACACGCCTTACTTCACCTGAAGGCAATTTAATAACCGCGTATTTATCTTCACGACCCATCATGACTGCTGCTGCTCCTGCACTTCTTACAATAGCACCTCCTTGTCCCGGGTATAATTCAACATTGTGAATTTGCGAACCTAGAGGCACATCCTTCAAAAACAAAGCATGACCGGTATCAGGAGTTGCCTGGCTTCCGGCTAGTACTTTATCTCCCACTTTGAAATTCTGAGGTGCCAGAATATATCTCTTCTCCCCATCTGTATATTCAATCAGTGCGATAAATGCCGTACGATTAGGATCATACTCTATCGAATTGCATGTGCCGGTTACATTTTCTTTATTACGTTTCCAGTCGATCTGGCGGTAACGTCTTTTATGACCTCCACCACGATGCGGCACTGTGATCTTACCATCAGCGTTTCTTCCACCGCTTTTTGAAATCGGTCTGAGAAGAGACTTTTCAGGCTTGTTGGTCGTAATCTCATCATAGGAATTACCTACCCTAAAGCGAGTACCCGGACTGATTGGTTTAAATTTCTTGACGGCCATTGTTTACCTTTTTTATTAGGTCTTAACTTTTAATATCAATTATATATCACCAAAGAAATCTATGGTTTCTCCGGTGGCTAATGTCACTACTGCTTTTTTGTATGATGATTTCCGGCCATGAAGAACACCTTTCTTAGTGTTACGTGTTTTTCGTTTTCCGGGAATGATCATGGTATTGACACCCTCTACTGTGACGGTGTATAATTTTTCGACCGCTTTTTTGATCTCAATTTTATTGGCGCTTTTGTCCACGATAAAACTGTATTGCGTTTTCTTCTCTGATAAGGTATCTGCCTTTTCAGTGATCAGCGGTTTTACGAGTATGGTCTTTGTGCTCATTTTACTTTACGCTTTAAGTGATCGCGAATTAATTCTTTAATGATTTTGTAATCAAATCAACTGACTGCTCTGAAAGAACCAATTTTTGTGAACGCAGAATATCATACGTGTTGAGATCCTGAGCTCTTACTAATCTTGTGTTCTGAAGATTTCTGCCTGAGAGATATAAATTCGTATTCGCTTCTGAAGTCACGAACAATGCTTTGTTCTTGTCGATATGAAGGTTCTTCAATACAGCAACAAAATCTTTGGTGCGTGGTGATTCAAGATTTAATTCCTCAATGACAATGAGATTCCCTGCGATCGCTTTTGAAGAAAGTGCAGAACGCCGGGCGAGCAATTTGACTTTTTTATTGACCTTCAGATCATATTCATGAGGCCTTGGACCAAAAGCCCTTCCGCCACCTTTATACATTGGGTTCTTTAATGAACCTGCTCTTGCTCCACCTGTACCTTTCTGCTTTTTGAATTTCTTTGTCGTACGCCAAACCTCCCAACGTTCCTTCGTCTTGTGTGTCCCCTGGCGCTGATTAGCTAAATAAGCTTTCACCGCAAGATAAACCACGTGCTCATTCGGCTTGATGGCAAACACATCATCAGCCAAGTCGATACTGCGACCTGTTTTTTCACCTTTAGAATTTAAAATTTCTATTGTCATGGCTGATTACTTTTCGATAATGATAAATGAACCTTTATGCCCGGGAATAGCACCTTTGATCAGGATCAGGTTTTGATCCGGTAGAAGCTTAGCTACCCTGAGATTTAGCATTTTAACCCTGTCGCCTCCCATACGTCCGGCCATGCGAAGACCTTTCACAACTTTAGAAGGATAGGAGGAAGCTCCAATTGAACCGGGGGCTCTCATCCGGTTATGCTGACCATGCGAAGATTGCATGATACCTGCAAAGTGATGCCTTTTGACAACACCCTGGAAACCTTTTCCTTTGCTGATACCGATCGCAGATACCTTCTCGCCTTCTTCGAAAACTTCGTTCATCGAAACCAGATCACCAAGGTTTTTGCTGATTTCAAAATTCCTGAATTCAACAAGCTTGCTTTTCGGTGCCGTTTTGGCTTTTTCAAAATGTCCCTGCATGGACTGCGGCGTATTCTTCACTTTAGCATCGCCATAAGCCAGCTGAAGAGCGTCATACCCATCGGTATCCTGCGTTTTAACCTGAGTCACCACATTAGGCTGCGCATGCACCACTGTGCAGGCTATGGATCTTCCATTCTGGTCAAATATGCTGGTCATGCCGACCTTTTTGCCTATTATTCCTTTCACCGTAAGATGATTTGATTGATAATGATTAACGACAAGTTATATGTTGAGTTTGACCGTAGGTATTACTACGCTCAAGGCTCAAATCGAATTCAGGCTGCAGCTAAAAGCTACTTCCTTTCCTATGTAAGTTTGACCTGGATATCCACTCCACTCGGCAATTCGAGTTTAGACAATGCATCTACCGTCTTTGGAGTAGGGGTGTAAATCTCGATCAAACGTTTGTGTGTGCGCAATTGGAACTGCTCTCGAGATTTCTTATTTACGTGCGGCGAACGCAGGACGGTAAATATTTCTTTCTCGGTGGGCAGCGGAATCGGACCTGTAACTACGGCCCCACTATTGCGAACAGTCTTAACGATTTTCTCCGTTGATTTGTCGACCAGGTTGTGATCGTATGAACGAAGTTTAATCCTAATTTTCTGATTCATTTCCTACCAAAAAAATTATTTATGATAATTTGATTCACCCACTTTTGGGCTTTATTATTTTTACCCCCTACCCCCTGTACTTCGACCTGCTTTACATATCCATGTGCTCCAGCTCAGCAACCACAGGGGGACTTGAGTAAATTTTTCATTTATACTTTAACTGTACCTTTTGCTTTTTCAATTACATCCTCTGCAATGTTTTTCGGAACCGGAGCATAATGACTGAATTCCATCGTAGAACTTGCGCGGCCTGATGTAATGGTACGCAATTGAGTGACATACCCAAACATTTCAGCAAGCGGCACTTCAGCCTGAACAGCGATGGCACCTGAACGTGAGTCCTGGCCTTTCGGTAATCCACGGCGACGATTAAGGTCACCGATGACCGGTCCAACGTAGTCGTCTGGTGTCACTACTTCAAGCTTCATGATAGGCTCAAGAAGCACAGGTTTCGCTTTTTTAGCAGCTTCCCTGAAACCTTCTTTTGCGCATAGTTCGAAAGCAATTGGCTTTGAGTCAACAGCGTGGGTCTGTCCATCATAAACACGCACTTTCATACTGTCGATATTGTATCCTGCGAGGATTCCATTGTCCATCATAGCTGTAAAGCCCTTGACGATCGATGGAAAAAATTCTTTTGGAATAGATCCTCCGAAAATACCATTCACGAACTGAAGTTTTGTTTTCCCGCTCTTGAAGTCATCACTTTCAAAAAATTCTTCGTCAGCAGGCCCTAGTTCGAATGACATTTGAGCAAATAAACCGGAACCTCCGGTTTGCTTCTTAAGCCTTTCTGTATGATCTACTTTTACTGTAAGCGCTTCTTTATAATTTACCTGGGGTGCGCCCTGGCTACATTCGACATGAAATTCTCTTCGAAGACGATCAACGATGATTTCAAGGTGCAGTTCACCCATACCACTGATGATGGTCTGGTTAGTGTCCTCATCATATTTAACTCTGAAAGTCGGATCTTCCTCCGCCAGTTTGGCTAAAGCCATTCCCAGCTTATCAAGATCTTTCTGGCTTTTTGGTTCAACGGCTATACCAATCACGGGATCGGGGAAAACCATGCTTTCAAGAATGATTGGTCTCTTCTCGTCGCAAAGTGTGTCACCGGTACGAATGTCTTTGAATCCAACACCTGCTGCGATATCCCCTGCCTCAACCCTATCGATTGGATTTTGCTTGTTAGCATGCATCTGGTAGAGCCGGGAGATACGCTCTTTGTTGCCGGATCTTGTATTCAAAACATAAGAACCAGAATTCAATGCGCCGGAATAAACTCTCATAAAAGCAAGTCGGCCTACGAAAGGGTCTGTTGCAATTTTAAATGCGAGAGCAGCAAAAGGTTCGTTGACATCAGGTCTTCTGATCTCTTCCTTATCAGTATCAGGATTAATTCCTATAATACCTTCCACATCCATCGGGCTGGGCAAATAAGCACACACAGCATCCAACACTGCCTGAACGCCTTTATTTTTAAATGCTGATCCGCACATCATCGGTACAAACTTCATGTCGCAAACTGCCGAACGGACAGCGGCTCTCATCTCGTCAGCCGAAATAGAATCAGGATCATCAAAATATTTCTGCATTAAAGTGTCGTCATATTCAGCGATAGCTTCCAGAAGCTTTTCTCTGAATTCTGCGACTACACTTACTAAATCTTCCGGTACAGGGATTTCATCGAAAGTCATACCCATGTCCTCTTCACTCCACACCATTGCTTTTCCTGTGATCAGGTCTACTACGCCTTTGAATCTTTCTTCTTCTCCGATAGGAACCTGAAGAGGAATCGCTTTTGAACCAAGCTTTGCTTCAACATCGCGTACGACGTCAAAGAAATTTGCTCCTGAGCGATCCATTTTATTTACGAAACCGATACGAGGAACTTTATAGTTGTCAGCAAGACGCCAGTTGGTCTCTGACTGAGGCTCGACACCTGAAACTGCACAGAAAAGGAATACGAGCCCATCAAGAACGCGCAGAGATCTGTTCACCTCAACTGTGAAATCCACGTGACCCGGAGTGTCAATGATATTGACAGCATAGTCCTGGTCTTTCCAATTCCATTGTGCTTTTGTGGCAGCACTCGTGATGGTGATCCCTCTTTCCTGCTCTTGCTCCATCCAATCCATGGTAGCAGCGCCATCATGAACCTCGCCCATCTTATGAGAAATACCTGTGTAGTATAATACACGTTCCGTAGTCGTCGTCTTACCTGCATCGATGTGAGCAGCGATTCCGATGTTACGTGTATATCTAAG
>JBDSPM010000437.1:0-7958 GCA_039930325.1 Saprospiraceae bacterium | reverse complement strand
TATCATTCTTAGGGTTTGAATTATTAGTAAGGAAAAAGAATTGGTGGGTTTTCATCATCCCGTTTATTATGATGCTTGATGTCAGAAGTTACTTTCTGATTCTGTTCATGGTCATATATTCTTTTATCCGGATTATGGATGTGTACCAATTCTCCTGGAAGGAATTATTTATGGGATATAAGCGGATAGTGATATGTGGGACTGTTGCTTTGGCTCTTTCGCTTCCTTTCATTGGTGGGCAGTGGCATCGTTTTGCGTATAGCCCAAGAGTGTCAGGAAGGGTATCTTATAGTGAGCATTTATCTTCTGTATTTCCCTTTCGGCGGGCATCACTTGAGCATAATCTTACTGCGTTTTATAGGTTCATTTCAAATGACGCTCTTGGCGGACCCAATGAATTCAATGGCTGGAAAAATTACCTTGAAGCTCCGTTATTTTATATTGGACTAATCACACTTCTATTTGCATTTCAATTTTTTGCCCTGGCCGCAAGGAAGAGAAAAATTCTGTATGGATCGTTTTTAGGTCTGTGGGTATTCATTATTATTTTTCCATGGTTCAGGTTTGCGTTTTACGGATTTGCAGGCGATTATTATAAAGCTGCCTTATCCTTATTTATTCCCTTCAGTTTATTATTTGTTGGATTGGCAGGCTTCCAGGAGATCATGGGTGGTAGAAAACCAAATCGGATAGCTTTGGGCATTTCTTTGCTGGTACTTCTTGGTTTAATTTGGTTCCCATATCATGAATCGAAAGTAAGCATATCTCCTTCTGTACAATTTGAAGCTACTTTGTTTTTGTGCGTATATGCGGTTTTACTTTGGATGATGGCCGTTCCGAAATTTAAGCGAATTGTTTTGCCTGTCATTTTGTCGACTGTAATTATTGAGGCAGGTATATTTTCCTGGCCTGCACTCAATGACAGGGGGTCCATTCATAAATCTGATATTGGAAATAAAAAATACCAGTTCGATTCTTCTTTAGAGGCAATAGATTATATTCATAAAAACGATTCAGACTTATTTTACAGGGTAGATAAAATTTACGGATCTGTAAAGTCGGGATATAATGATGGCATGATACAGGATTTTTTCGGATCAAAAATGTATCAATCGCACAACCATAAGAATTATGTGCGCTTTCTTGATGAAATGGGCATTATCGACGGAAGACAGGAAAAAAATACCCGTTGGTTGCTGGGGCTATCCAATAACCAGTATCTCCATTCCTTATTTTCGATTAAATATTTACTGGCTAAGAGCAATTCGGAGACGATGGCCATCCCTTCCCTGTATTCTGAAATAACGCAGACAGGCGATGTGCATATTTATAAAAGTAAAAACTTCCTTCCGTTAGGTATTCCGTTTGATCACTATATTGACTATGATGACTTTAAAAATATTCCCGTCGATGAGAAGCAAGGCGCATTATACGAGGGAATCGTGCTGGAAGATGCCGTGCATGATGATCAATTTAAATTGGATAAAATTGAATTTTCTTCGCTTTCAGGTTCGACTACGGCAGTGTTAGAAAATATGCATGAGATGACCGGCAAATCAATGAAGATGGAATATTTTAGTCAAAACAAGATCATCGGAAGCATTGAATTAAATAAACCATCCGTACTATTTTATTCTATTCCATATGATGTGGGATGGAAAGCAAAAGTTGATGATGTCAAAACCAGGCTTATTCAGGCAGATGTAGGTTTCACCGGTTTGTATGTTGAGCCTGGGAAACATTTAATAGAGCTTTATTATGAGCCTCCACTATCAAAAACCGGTTGGCTTGGATGGATAGTTGCTTTTGTACTTGGGTTTGTTATTTACAGGTATAAGGAGCAATTCTGGAAATAAATAATAAATGTTTGGTTTCGACTACAGCTTAGTGACCGGTATCGTTTCACTTCGACTACCGCTTAGTGATCGGTGGAGCTCAGTAACCACTCCGTGATTATTCATCGGTTCGTTTCGACTTAGCTCAACGACCGACGGAATTTTACTAAATAATGTTTCGGTCTCTTTCGCCAAAGCTTCAGCGACGGCGCGCTTCACTCAACATTTGAAGAAAATAGCTACGTAAATCACCTTCATTGATTGAGCGGAGCCGAAATCAAAAAGTAATAATCTTTGGCGGTCGCTGAGCGCGAGCGGTTACTGAGCTGTAGCACTAGGCAGTTACAATGCAGGTCGAAGTATCGAAGCGAATCGTCATGTGGTGACATCTTGATCACGGGAAAGAAGCCAGTTAATATCTGATTTTTTCAAATAAATAATATCGATTGCCTGAAGTCCTAATATTTTTGAAACATGATAAATAAGGAATAGGGCAGTAATGCCATAAGCAATTACTGAGGCAATGGAGGCTCCAATAATTCCATATGATGGAATAAGTAGAAAATCCAATAATACGGTGATAATCACTCCGCCCCAGGAGGCTTTGATGGTATACCTGATCTGGTCTGTAGCTTTGAAATAATTAGTAAAAACCAATCGTTGTGAAATAAAAATAATGCCGATAGCCAGAATTTGAGAGGCCGGAATCGCCGCATCGAATTTATGTCCAAACAAAAGCGGGATAAATAACCAGGACAAACCTGCAATCAGAATGGCGGCACTCAACGCCAGGTACAGATTGAGCCTGGCAACTCTTCCAACCATAATTTTATGTTCTTCAACAGGTGTACCTGCTAAATAAGGAAGAAGCACCTGGTTGAATGGCGTCAAAGCGTCACTGATGAAATTCGATATTTGGGTTGCAAGACCATATTGACCCAAAATAGCAATGCCCTGATAAAATTCAACGAACCATACATCCAGTCTTTTATTTAAAAAGTGGCCAACGGTACCTAAAAGGTTTTTGGAAGAATATTTTAAAATTTGATTTCTATATGCCCGGGTATCTGGGGAAAATTGAATTTCATTTGATTTCCATAAAATAAAAAAACCTGCCAGAAGTAATAATGATTCGTTGATCAGAATAATTTTGAAATAGGTGGTCAGTGGAAAAGTTACATGATCTTCTAAACTCACATAAAGCAGGATACCATAAACTATAACGGGTACAACCTGTAATATAGTAATATACAGATTGAATGATTTAAACCTGAATAATCCCCTTAGCGCTGACTGAACAAGATTTGAAAAACTTCGAATGATAAAAGAAATAGATAAAAAACAAAAAAAGAAAAAGACCGGTTGGTTTTTAGGAATAAAAAGATCTGCTCCTCCGGGAATAATAAGAACAACCACGCTCAATACAACCATGAAAATAATAATGGTTACTAATGCATAGTACCCAATCGTACTTACTACTTTTTTATTTTCGTATTGCTTGCCGGAAAGAAAAAATGTGAGTGAGCCATCGAGTTGAAAACCAATGATGGTCATGAAAAGATTAAGTCCCGCATATACAAATGTATAAACACCATTTCCTTCCGGTCCCAACAATCGCGTCAGGAGTATCATTGAAAGAAAGCTGAGCAACATAACAGGTATCCTGCTGAGTAAAGTTATTTGCGTATCCCTTTTCAGGTGGGTCATTTCGGTCTGCTTGACTTAAGAAGGGTGATATAACGCTCGGTAATGGAAGTCCATGCATACATTTCAATAGCCCTTTTCCTTGCAGCATCCATTAATTTTGACTGGTCTTCCTGATCTGCAATCAATGCATTTAATGTTTCTCTTAACAAATCTGCATTTCCGGGTGGAATACAAATTCCTGCAGTCCCTACCGTTTCAGGACATCCGGACACATTCGAAGTGATCACAACACAGCCTGATGACATCGCTTCCATTAGTGATGTGCTTGCATTTTCATTTGATGATACCAGGCAATAAAAGGTGGCCTGCGAAAGAAGGGTTTTGTATAGCTCATCCCTGTTGTCAATCCAGCCATGAAAGGTAATTTGTGTGCAAGATTTAGCAGCTAATTCTTTTAAATGGGCCATCATCGGTCCATCGCCGCAAATGTGTACTGCATAACCTATGTCCTCATTCGAGACAGCCTTGATAAGAAGGTGAAAGCCTTTTCTGTCAAGAAGCCTGCCGGATGAAACAATTGTTTTTTCTTTTTTACCCGGGATAAAATAATCGGTATTAATTCCATTTGGGATATGGATAACTTTTGGATTCGGCTGCTTCAGTACTTTTTGTAATAATGAACCTAGGTAGACTGAAGGGATGACGATAGCAGAACTATATTTAATAATCGATCTTAGCAAAGGAGGGGTAACCTTGTGCAGCAGATAGAATCGATCCGGATTGAATCCCGGCACATCACTGCCGTGTGCGGTAATAATAAAAGGGATTTTGTAATTCCTACACACCCACTTCGCAAGTATACCTGTCGGAATGATAAAATGGCCATGACAGACATCGAACGAGTGAGAGGGAAGGTATCTTTTCAAAAACTTTCTTGCCGCCAGAATGAAAGAAACGTGTTCCAGTGGATAAGAAATATGTTTTTGTGATCTTCTGCACGGAACCCTGTGAATAATAATACCATCTGCAATTTCTCTGGCCGGCAATCCCCGGAATGACATTGTGATCACCTCAACGTCATGACCCTGTTGGATATAATTCTTATTGATCTCATGAGCCATTGGCGAAGCTCCGCCACCTAAAGGAGGATATTCAATAGTCAGAACTAATATTCTCATTGGATATTTATTCGACCCATGACAAAATCCTTTTTTGATTTTTCGTCAGCACTGACCTCCATTCTTCATCTTTGTGAAGGCCTTTAAAGTTTCCTGTAAATTCTTTTTTGGTAATAGAATTACCGGAAATAACGTGGTGATTGGAATGGTTGATGTAATCCACAGGAATAGGAATATTCAGAAATGAAGAGGTTTGATGAGCAATATCCGCATACTGATCGTAAAATGCTGAATAATCAAGTTTGAGATAGTTGATACGATTCCATTTCAGATAATATTTAGTCAGCAGATTATTGGCAACAATGGACAAAAGAGAGTGATAAAATTTAAAGCCTCTTTTTGTAAAAGAAGCCATACTGGGTTTTAATTTCCTTGTCAGCCAGATGATTTTAATATCCTTTGCCAGACTTGTGTGTAACCATCCATTCAGCAGCCAAATACTTTTAGAACTATCTACAATATAGTTCGCTTCAGGATACGTCGATGAAATTCGTTCACTGATGGAATGATAGAATGATTCCATTTTTAAAACAGCATCTTCGGATATAATCTGATCTCTTCTGAATAATAAAGAAAAGATGGAACGCTGATATACCTCCGCAAAAACAGATTTTTTAATTTCATTAAATGTAGAAAAATAGCTGCCATAAAACGGACACTCTTCTAAGGAGTTTCCGCACGAGCAAGACCTTTCTCTAAGCCATGTTTTAATTTTAAGCTCTCCGAGAAAAATAATATCGGGATTGGCGCTCAGGAGGAAACCTAATAGAGTAGACCCGCAGAAGCTATTGCCCACGATATAAATCATGGGTATTTGAACGGGTTTTGGAATTGATGTCGGATCAGATCCGGCCATTTGCTGCATAGAAAGTGGAATGCTCAGGAGCCGAAGATACATCTCGGAATCTTACGTTCGACTGCGTCGTTATTCTGGCAAACACATAGGTTTGCCCCTACATTTGTTCTTTATTTGGGTAAACGCATAGGTTTGGCCCTACATTTTTCCCCATAAAACTATAGGCTTTACGTTTTCCTCTTCTTCTTTTCAGCAGCAGGAAATAATACATTATTGAGTATCAAACGGTATCCGGGACTATTTGGGTGAAGGCTGAGATCTGTATCCGGATCGGTGACATAGTGGCGGTAGTCTTCGGGGTCGTGGCCTCCATAAAATGTCCAGGTACCAAAACCATACTCTCCATGAATGTAGCGGACTTCATTTTCTGGTTTTGTCTCACCCAGGATCAGGACATCGGATTTGATATAATTTTTATCGAACGCTGTAGTTTGGCCCATGAATCCCTTCACTGTCCGCGTATGATTTTGAGTGAGCATCGTCGGAATAGGATCCCACTTGGCAGAGAAATCAAAGAGTGTGAAATAATCCCGTTCAGGAATCACACTTCGGTCCCGATGATCAATACTGGAGAATTCATACTCCATCGGATTCGTCATAAGCTTAAAATCCTTAAATGCAAAACATTTATTGAAATCAAGCTTAGACTGTGCATCAGGATCCTGAGGATCTCCATCAAAAATATCTGAACAAATATCCACGCCTTCTGCTGCCAATGCGATATCGTATGAATCTGTAGCGCTGCACATGGCAAACATAAAACCTCCTCCGCCGACAAAATCACGTATCGTTTTGACAACCGCCAGCTTCAACTTTGAAACTTTTGAGTAGCCAAGACTTTTAGCCAGTTCTTCCTGCATGCGTTGATTTTCTTTATACCATGGTTGCATGCTGAAGGAGTGATAAAACTTACCATATTGGCCTGTAAAATCTTCATGATGAAGATGAAGCCAGTCATACTGAGCTAATTTTCCTTCCAGAACTTCACGATCATATATTTTATCATATGGGATTTCAGCATACGTCAGTACTAAAGTAACGGCATCATCCCATGGTTGAATACGTTCACCATTTGTATTATAATCAGGCGTATAGACAGCAATTTTGGGAGCTACTTCGAGTTTGATCACTTCCTGGTTTGCCTCCGGATTGCTTATTTCTGTTCGAATCCGCACGAATTCACCATCGGATATCACCTGGTAGCTAACATCACGGGTCTTACATTCTTTTTCGAAAAGCACGTTATTTTCAAAAGCAAATGACCCACCCCTGTAATTTAAGAGCCAATAAGCTTCCTTTCCTGAATTGAGAACCCAGTAGGTGATGCCATACGCCTTCAGGTGATTCCGCTGAGTATCATCCATTGGAATCAGGATATAGGCAGCCTGCATTCGCTGGGAGAGCAAGAGAAGGCCGCAAATCAAAAGAAAGGATTTAAAGACAGAAGCTTTATTCATTGACGGAAAATAAGTGAAAACACGTTTAGAGATACCCATAAAACGTCCGAATGGTTCAAATATTGGTGTTGGATTTCGGCCAAATCACTCCATCGGTCGTGAGTTTCCTTTTGACGGCCATTGGATATTTTTTCAATCTTTGCGGCGTTAAGACAATGTCTTATTTTATTTAATTCTCTGAAAGCGTGCAGAATCTGAGTTGGCAATATCCCTCCTGGTATCTTCTCCTATGTCTTATACTGGGAGCCGGGGCTTCTGTACTGCTCTATTATAAGGATAAAACTTTTAATGATCAGCCTGTCTGGCTGAGGTATCTCATGGCAATCATCAGGGGATTGGTGGTGACGGTTCTTAGCAGCCTTTTATTGGCCCCCTTACTTAAACTTCTTCAAAATCGTGCTGAACCACCTGTCATCATCCTGGCTCAGGACCAATCAGCAAGCATCAGATCAGCTCTTTCAAAGATTGATTCTACTAAATATGCGAAGTCCCTTGAAGACCTGTATACCAATCTTTCCAGGAAATATGTCGTTCACCGCATTGGTTTTGGCCAGGAAATAAAAGAATTGGACCCCGGGATGCCGTGGAAAATCAATGATCAGGCGAGCGACCTGGGAGAATTTTTGACGTATGTTGACGAGCAATATCGCGGG
This sequence comes from Saprospiraceae bacterium, assembly GCA_039930325.1. Lineage (GTDB taxonomy): Bacteria > Bacteroidota > Bacteroidia > Chitinophagales > Saprospiraceae > Opimibacter. The sequence goes on along the minus strand of JBDSPM010000437.1, from coordinate 332 downwards.
CAAAACGTAGGCGCTGTGATCATTGCTTCTGATGGAGCAATCAACCGGGGAAAAAATCCACTTTATATTCCGCTCACTCAAAAAGCTCCCCTTTATACAGTTGCTTTGGGTGATACGATTCGTAAAACTGATTTGCAGATCAAGGATATCTATCACAACAGCATAGTTTATCTCGGAGATAAATTTCCATTGCAGGTTGATCTGTCTGCAGTACGTCTCGGAGGTGCCTCAACAAGCCTGCAAATAAAGCAGGTCCTGGACAATCAGGATCTTCTTTTGGAAAAAATACCCATCAATATTGATGCAGATCCATGGTTTACAACAAAGAATAT
>JBDSPM010000436.1:0-8406 GCA_039930325.1 Saprospiraceae bacterium | reverse complement strand
CTCTTTGGCGTCATCCCGGCATTAACCGGAGTCATCCAGGTGCAAGTGTTGAACGTTCTGACTGCAGATATTAAATATCATCATGCCCTTCACGAGACGATCAAAAAAAGACCTGATTCTAATATGTCTGGACTGACGTTTGAAATAGGAGTGATATTTTAACGGTTGGTCCCGGTATACTCTTTTGTACCCTTCGTGTGTAGATATCAGCATTCAAATAAGACGCAATATTCGAATTCAGGTTCCTGTGGTGTTGGCTGAAAAGTCCCTCAACATTGGGCTTCCGCATTTCGACGAAATGATTTTAGTCGCATCCCACCAACTTCTACAGAACGGAGTTCGGCTCCTTCGATCATTAAGGGGTTTCATATAGCTGCTGATGATATAGGAGCTACGCGGAAGTTTGTCGTGTATGCGGGCCAGGATCGTTTCCCATAGGTTATCCGGAAAACTATTGCCAACATTGCAAGGAATCTCGCTGCTGCTTTATGTCAAATTATTTTCTGCGGGCTGGATTTCTTTTACAGTAAATCCTTCAAACAAAACTTTACAGCCCGTCAATATACTTATGTATCGATGCAAGCACTTCTTCAAAATCTGGTTGGCCTCTGTAATATAAATTTCTCGTATTCTGATATCGATCCTTGAATCTCTTTCGTAATGCTGGATCATTTAAAAGATAAGCTTCATTTTGCGAAATAGGAATTGCTAAATCTAGTTTTGAAAATCTCTTTTGCTTATGTTTTTGATACTCATCCGTTCCAATGAATTCAATTATTTTATCTTCCTTCAGTAATTGGGCTGCATCATAGTATTGTCTCATAAAATTTTGATCTTCATCTCTTGTTTCCTGTTCTCTTCGAAATTTAGTAGCAATGGTTTGTAATTTTTCAACAAAAGTATAACGTGGGTCGTAGCAGCGGACATCCTTTGCACGATTGTCTTTGATTTCAATCTCGGATGGAATTGCTCGATCATAAGCCCATGAGCTTATTGTTTGTGGTAAATTTGGTGTTACGACATCAAAACCAACTTCTAATAAAATTCCTTCTTTCACGCCTTGCACTGAAGGAAACAAGCTTTTATAATTAAGCCTGACTCCTCCACTTCTGTATTGTCTCGTGTCATCAAATGCATGATCACGATTGCTTTCAAGTATCCCATCAATTTTGATTTCCTTGGCTAATTGATCATAAAATTGTTTCCTCGCATCAATATTAGCTTGATTGTTGTTTTTGGGATTCTCATTTATTCCATGCTCCTCAGGGGGATGAATATGAATGTCTATATCTTCAGAAAAACGATCAATGATTCCAAATCCTTTTGACAAAGAGGTTCCACCTTTTAGTTCAAATTCATAACCTTGCTGCTGCAGCCCATATAATACTTGCATGATCCAATAGTCCTTTTCAATCAGGCCGGCCTGTATTCCTGTTTCGCCTTCAAGTAAACGAATGAGTGAGTCAAAATCCGGATGATGATGTAGATAATCCATGTTGAAGCCTTAATTCAATAGAGGAGTTAAAAGTTTTATTGTCTTTACATCACCATATCTCGTGACAGCTTTTTTCATTCGGGTTTTATCCATTTCTTTCATCCTGGATTTTACTTTATCCATCACGGCCACCTGGTCTTCTGCCAGCTTATCCAGATTATTTACAAGATCCACCAGTAAAAACTCTGTCGTGGCTTTGAGTGGAAAATCCGGCTTTTTCATAAAGTAAAAAGTACGGTTGCCCACTTTCATGACACCATGTCGTTTTCGGTTATACACGACCCTTTCATTATAAAGTTGAGTGGTGCCTACACCTAGACTGTTGTACACATTTGAAGAAGTCAGTAAAAACCTGTGATCTTTTAGGAACGCCCGAACCAGCTTGTATTCCTCAGGTGGTGTTTTACCAAAACTGGTTAACTCCGGAGCATAATACAGCCCTTGCGATACCCTTTCGATAAATCCTTCTTCTTGCAGTTCCTTCAGGTGCCGGTCAACAGCACTAGACCATTTAGACAGGTCTTCCCGGCGATATACTTCACCGGTCTTTAGCTTATCCTTCAGTTCGAGTAATTTATTCATGATGCCGGCCTATTTATTTACAAAGATATGAATCAATACATATTTGCATGTATTTTAGTTCATAATTCATGCAAATATGGGATTTAAATTTCTGGTTATCAGTAATATACAATAACTATAGATATGATCTTATAGTAGAATATAGCGGTATTTTCTTTCCTGACCTGAAACACTTATATGCACTGGAAAATTTTTCGATGATCGAAAGTCCTTCCGGCTGGGTATTGTCTGCTACATACAATCTATTAAATACGGAGAATGTATTTCCTGATGACACCGAAGAGATGGCCTTGACTTTATCCGGGAAGAAATGTAAACTGAAGCTTTAGTTTTTCATGCACTTGGGAAAAGAACTGACACTAACAGCTAAGCAGATCGAAGGCGTCTTTAAGGGAATGATAAAAAACAAACCCAAAGCCATGGAGTGGAACGATAGGGCTTTTCTTTTGGACGGTATGAAGGTGGTGTATAAGGTGGTGGTGGAAAAGCGATTTAATGTATGGATACACTAAGATAGGCTTTGTTGAGTGCCTGGCGGGGCTTGAGGATATGTGCGTCCATGGGAGGTATCGGGGATAAATGTCACGAAAAATTTGGAAATATCCTCGATCAATGAGCGTGCTTCAAAATACTATTTCAAATGTTGAGAGGGATCGAAACGAAATGGTATCAGGATGTTATTACTTGCAGCCAGGAGGCTGCTTTCAGAGACAAAGATTAGAAGAAGATTTTTACAATTCAATAGGGGATGATGGTTGTTGAGCTGCCGCACACTAATGTGTAAGGTAAGTCGAAGCATAAAATCCGCCCAACGGGACTTTTTTTTTGAAGCCAGCGACTTCAAAAAAAATTGTTTTAATACTTTTAATTGAATACTATCAAGTCCCCCTTGGTTGGTGAGCTGTAGCAATAGTGGTGTAAAGCAAGTCGAACCATCAGGGGGTAGGGGGTAAAGCAAAATCCGCCCAACGGGACTTTTTTTTTTGAAGCCTGCAGCTTAAAAAAAATTGTTTTAAAATAAAAAGGCCCGACACAATTTCTTGTATCAGGCTATTTCTTTTTAAAGATAGATGCTTAGAAAAATTCTGCCACTACTGGCTTTTCTATTCTAAAGATGAACGTTAACTGACCACATTCTTTTATGGGCGCAGAATATTTTTGTTCAAATCTGTATCGCGCTGCCATATGGGATGCCTGATTGATGAGGTCATTGTCTGTGATGGTTGTTTTATCAGGATCATACGCTACAGATACCACTTTTCCCTGCCTGTTGATGCATATATTCAATGTAATCCGGCCATTCACTTTAGCAGCCTTGGATATGTCTTCCCTGTAGATCACACGACGTGTGATGACACCATTGCCTTCAAGACCGTCACCACCACCACCATCACCTGAAGTAGCTGCACCGGATTGGTTACCTTCTATGGGACTGCCCTGGCCTCCACCATCAGCATGCGTTTCCTGATCAGTTCCACTGTCATTCGTAGGACTTGCGGTAACCTCCGTATCATCATTAGTCACTACATCACTCGTGACCTGGCTATTATCTTCTGCAATAGTGGTCTCAGGCGCTGGATCTGTTTTATCTACAGGAACAGGATCCACTGTAGGCTTATCAGTTGTAGGTTCAGGAGTTTCATTGAATACAGGACTTTTAGCCTGCAATCCCTCGCTGCCTGCCATTACTTCTTGTGGAATTTCCTGGTAGCCTAATTCAACCAGAAATTCCTCTGGTTCTACTTTAGCCATTTGATGCGCGAAAGGAAGAAAGCCAAGCAGCAGGATAGCTACATGGACACCAACACTCCATTGAATGCTTTTCTTTTGAGTTTCAGTTTGAGTTTTCATCATTCAGATTTTTTGATCAGTTATATGAGGAAGACGCTCCGTCCTTTGTTAAGGTGAGTTGCTGATCTATTAATGAAACCTTAAATAGGAAACTTAAATGAAACTTTATTCAGCGACAGATCAATTCCTGCCTACCACATTCACCCTGATCCGCTGATCCCTGTTGGCCAACTCCCATGTCGTATAAAATGCAAGCTGCGCGATCGTTCTCGCCTTGTCAAACATGATTTTATCCGGTGTATCGGTAGGGCGGTGATAATCGGCATGCACGCCTGAGAAAAAGAAGATAGCGGGAATGCCATTTTTTGCAAAATTATAATGATCAGAACGGTAGTAAAATCGATTAGGATCATTGTCCGCATTGTAAGTATAATCAAGCTTCAGGTGCGTGTATTGCTGATTCATCGATTCATTGATCTGGTGCAGCTCAGTGCTCAAGCGATCTGAACCGATGACATAGGTATAATCCGGTAGTTTATGGAGTGTGTCCATCCTTCCAATCATGTCGATATTCACATCGGCTACGGTATTTGCAAGCGGGAATACAGGATGTTCGGCGTAATACTGTGATCCAAGCAAACCTTTTTCTTCACCTGTCATCAGCATGCACAGAACACTCCTTCGCGGTCCGTCTCCTTTTGCTTTTGCCAGCTCCATGGCTTGTGCTATTTCAAGGACAGCGCTTGTGCCGGATGCATTGTCATCGGCTCCGTAATAAATCTCTTGTCCACGCCTTCCCAGATGATCATAGTGAGCAGAAACCACTACAAGTTCATCTTTCAATTGTGGATCTGTTCCTTCTATATAGCCGAGCACATTTTGTCCTTGTGTGGTTTTAACCTGGTGAGCGAAATTCCAGTCGATATCAACAGGTATTTCAAGCTGACCCGGCTTGCCGGTTTGAGCTATCCTGTTCCGGAGCTTTATGATCTTTCTTTTTCGTTTTCCCATGATCTGATCGCCCATCGAAGGTGTCAAGAAAGCATGTGGGATATAGGAGGCAGACAAGCTTTTAGCAGATCCCATCAGCATCCTTTCACTCAGCAAAGTTCTTCTCGCCAACGTCGACAAATCTTTAAAATCGTCCTGAATAATCCAGATGGAAGCAACACCTGCAGATTTAGCAGCGGCGATTTTGCGCATGACATTGCTTGTCCATGTTGATGCACTATCAGTGTTGGTGATGCGGTAATTACCATTCCGCTTACGTGGCTCTCCGCTGAATACCAGAATATGCTGACCCTTAAGATCTTTTCCTTTATAGTCAGAATACGCCGGATCATCTATGCCATATCCCATGAATGTCAGGGATTTGATTTGTAGTCTTCCTGCAGAATCCGGAAAATATTGAGGAATAGAAATATAATCTTTCAGATCTTCTTCAGCCGTTTTATTAACCTTAAGCTGATTAACCTTCCATTGTATTTTCGAGAAAGCGACTTCCTGAAAATAATCCCCATCACCGGGAATAGGTGAAATTCCGTCAAGTAAAAATTGACTCGCGATATATTCAGCGGCTTTCTGATTCCCGGGTGTACCGGTTTCTCTTCCTTCCAATTCTTTGGAAGCTAATTTATAAACATGCTCCTTCAACGTGTTGCTTTCAATTGTTTGAGCATACACAGAAGGATTAGGTGATTGTGCCGAAAGAGAAAAAGAAAGCAGGAGAAGGGTGCAAAATGAAATAATTTTCATGGATGCGCAGATGAAAAATCGTGAATGAAAAATTGCCGGATGAAAATAATTTATAAACCCTTTCATTCCCCCAAAAAAACAAAGGCTCTTTCAGAAAGTGAGAACGTTCAACTGCTCTTTTATGTTAATTGCCATTCAACTGCATCCGATCTTATCGACACGTCGCTGGTGCCTGCCACCTTCAAACGGCGTTTTTAAAAAAGTTTGCACCATTGACAAGGCAACATCTTCACTTACAAAACGAGCGGGGATAGCCAGGATATTGGCATCATTGTGTTGCCTGGCTAATGATGCTAATTCATCCGTCCAGCAGAGTGCAGCCCTGATACCCTGGTGCTTGTTGGCTGTCATGGCAGCCCCGTTTCCTGAACCACATAATATGATTCCCTCTATTGCATCACCCGATTCTACAGCATTCGCTACAGGGTGAATGTGGTCAGGATAATCTGTGGATGCTTCACTATCGGTTCCGAAATCAAGCACGTCATACCCTTTCTCTTCCAGCCAAAGAATGATTTCAGATTTGAGCTCATACCCTGCATGGTCTGAACCAACAGCTATCTTTTGTTTCTGACTCGAATCTTCCATTTTTATTCCACAGTTTTTGGAGGTGCAGCAGCATATTTCCCTACCATATCTTCCATTTCTTTAGCAAACGCATCATCCTTAATGCTTCTGGATACTTTTAGAATTTCAGATATGGCACTGTTTGCCAACCGGTAATCAAGACTGAAGCCGGCCTTGAGATCATCTTCATCCAGTGTGTCGTAGAATTCCATGTCCTCAACCATTTGTTTCGCCAAGAGGCGGATGTGAAGTTTTGCTTTTTCATATTCACCCGCTCTCACATAGATGTTGATGTGCGGCATGATACGCGCATCGTACGGAAAATTCATGGCAGGAAATCCTTCAAAAAATTTATCGGTAATATCCACTGCTTCTTTGGTTTTTCCTTCATTCAGCATTTCCTCCGCTGAACGCCATATCACCATTTTATGGGCCTGGATGCTTGCTCCATAGCTAGCGTCTACATAGAGCCTCTTCTTATCAAAATTTCCCCATCTCCATTTATTGACCACCCTGTCATGAACTTTCTCTGTCTGGACTCGTCCACTTCCATAAATGTAAAATTCCTGCTGGCTCTGTGACTTTACAGGAATGATATGCAGACCCAAACCTTCCATCTGTGTGTAATCCGCTATATCCATGAGCTTGGACTCCTGGCAGGTGACTGAAAAATAAATAGGGCGGTCATAAATATTGCTCATGATTACGTCCAGAATGGCTAACTCATCTTTAGTGATGTATTGCTTGTTGATTGAGACAGGAATTTTTGTCACAACAGAAGAATCACCGGGCAGAAGAAGTCCCGATGAAAGAGCCTTCTGTGGATCAATAGGGATATACAGTTTGTTGGAAGGCATGTACGTATCCAATTTTGTTCCCTGGATGCTTTGCGGATTATCTTTTGACAAGAACTGTAAGGCCTGGTCAAGTGGCATCTCATTCGAACTGCTCTTGCCGGGGATAAAAAATACCTGGTTTCGTTTGCTTCCCCGATAACTGGCCTGTGGAATAGTCAATTTGATGGGCGCGGAATCATTGATCTTTCGCCTCAGCCCATCGATATACCAATCCACCGCTATCAAGCTGAGATTGACGATTCTAACATCCCGCCTGACGCCTTCTACTTCCTGAGCATACCATAACGGATACGTATCATTATCACCATAGGTGAACATGATCGCATTTGGGTCCAGCGATTCGAGGAAATTGCTTGCATAATCTCTTGATGCATAATGAAACCGCCGGCTATGATCATCAAAATTCTGCATGAGCATGATGGCAGGCGCTGTCAAAGCTAAAGCTGTGGCAAGTAAAGGCAATAAATTTCCTGAGATAGAAAACCTGGATTTAAGTGCACCATAGATGGATGGTATGGAAAGCCCGATCCAAATACAAAATGTAATAAACGAACCCACCAGCACATAATCCCGTTCACGAGGTTCATTCGGTGGTTCATTAGAATACACGACGATACCTAATCCTGTAAAAAGAAATAAAACAAGCAGTGCAGTGAAATCTCTTTTCTGGCGTCCAAACTGATAAAACAAACCAATAAGGCCAAAAATCAGGGGCAGAAAAAAGTAACAGTTTCGTGCCTGATCATTCGCCATCGAAGCCGGGAGATGACTCATGTTATAAAGCCTTGCACTATCCAGGAATTTAATGCCAGAGATCCAATGGCCATTTTTAGGATTCCAGGGTTCATTGCCCTGCTCTCCATTTTCACGTCCCACAAAATTCCACATGAAATATCTCCAGTACATCCAACCTACCTGGTAACGGAAAAAGAATTCCATATTGAATCCAAAATCTGCTTTTCGCTTCGGATCACCCATCCACCGGTGATACAGCTCAGGCCGGTTGCCATCATTGTGGCTAATGCGCGGAAAAAGCATTTTATCTTCATCACGATAGACATAGGATAATTTCTGATCCACTATCTCGTAGCGATTTCCTACCAGTCCATACCGGTCTTCCTTTTTTGTATCAATTGGATCAGCTTCAAAATTCGGTCCCCTCAATAATGGCCTTTCACCGTATTGCTCACGATTCAAATATGGGATTAGACGAAACGGATCACTCGGATTGTTCATGTTGATCGGGGGGTTAGCATTAGCTCGTATCACCACGACACCAATCGTGGAAAAACTGATGCCCAGCAAAGTCAATGCGATAAATAATCTTTCGAGCAACCCATTATTTTTCTTCCGGGCCCA
>JBDSPM010000435.1:0-5208 GCA_039930325.1 Saprospiraceae bacterium | reverse complement strand
TTATCCTGGTATTCGGAGAGACGAATCCAAAACTGGTCCCCATAGTTAGCATCTTTGTTATGCACATCAAAATTGAGATAAGGTTCTAGGCTGACTTCACCAAAAAATCCTTCTGATTTTATTTTTACCTGAATCGCGGCAGTGTCAGGATCAGCCATATTGCAAAATCGTTCGAACTGAAAGCTCAGGGTTCCACCTGTAGAAGGTGCTATTTCAAATGACCGGATGAGCAGCCCATGCTCCATATCAAGCACCCGCTGGAATTTAGTGACAGGTGTGTTGGCAAGATCAAGTGCCAGGTCATCTATATTAATATGAACACCTATCCAATTAACCCCATTGAGCACCTTTGCGAAATATTCAGGATATCCATTTTTCCACCATCCCACACGCGTTAAGTCCGGGTAATAAACACCTGCGAAATACGAGCCTCGTAATGTTTCACCGGTATAGTCTTCTTCAAAATTTCCGCGCGTACCCATCCGGCCATTGCCCAGGCTGAATATACTTTCACTGACCTGGTGAAAATCATGATGAAATCCTTCTTCAATAATTTGCCAGGGATGTTGTTTAAGATATTTTTTCATACTAATCGTTCGATAATCGTTGAAGGGCTTATTTGATCAAGTCCATTAATTACAAAATGTGCAGCTCCAAGCGTTACAGGATCACCAATACCAACTGCATAACAACCTGCAGCTAATGCTGACTGAACCCCTTTCACTGCATCCTCGAATACTACAACCTGAGAGGGCTCCAGTTTTAACGCGGCCACTGCTTTTGTAAATATTTCAGGATCTGGTTTTGATTCCTTTGCGTCATTGCCATCGAGTATGGCATCAAAATATTCCTGAACCCCAAGTTTTCCAATGACAGGTTTGGCATTCTTGCTGGCTGAACCCAATGCGAGCAATAATCCAAGATCCCGTGATGCTTTTAGAAATGATAATGCACCGGGAAGGAGATCAGCAGGCGTAATAGAATTTATGGCCTCGACATAAATATCGTTTTTACGTGCGGCCCAATATTCTTTTTCCTCTTGAGTAAGATTCAAATTATATTTTTCAAGCAAATATTGAAGTGATTCCATCCTGCCCGCACCCCTGGTATGTTCGTCATCAATTGCCTGTATATCCACACCCAGTTCCCTCATGATTTTTCGCCAGGCGCTGAAGTGATGCACCGCTGTGTCTACGATGACACCGTCGAGATCAAAAACAAATCCTTTAATGACTGATCTCACAGTGATGGGTTCCTCTCGCCTCACATTTTCCATTTCCTTTATTTTCTCCGCTACAGATTGAAATATATCAATTGTTTTCAAGTGGGCAAAGATAGTATTCAGTCTTTGCCTTGCGTTTGCACCACCATAAGCCTCACGAACTGCAATAATGTGTTCGGCATAGGCTTCTTCAAGCTCCTTTCTGAATTTCACTTTTAGCGTAAAATCAAACTCCATTAATAATTCCATCTTACCGATTGCTCTCAGCCTGTTGATGATCAATGTGCCCTGGCCTGTCATCCTCCATCCATTCAGCAATAACTCATCTGCTGCTGGATCGGAGCCGGGTTGATACAGGTCGCTGACAATAGTGAGGATGCGTTCTGCTTTAGCCGGATCATTTTCTTGCAACAATCCCCAAGCATCCCGATCAAGATGGTTTAGCGAAAGCCTGTATGAAAGATTTATCAGGATATCCTGTTCGCCCAGCATTCTTGCAGATTTAAGTCCGGCGAGCAGAGATGATTTATTGACTGCATCTGTATAGTTCTCTTGTTTCAATTTACCGACCAGAAAGACAACATCTTCATATTGATTTTGATGAAGGGCATCAAGAATGACGGCAGGTAATAATTTTTCAAGATGTTTTTGCAATGCTGCATTTGGTATTTGAAAAGACCATATCCGGGTCCACCGGTAAAGCAATCCACCCCAGGAAACATGTTGAGGATTTGCTGCTTTGATTTTCTTTTCAACCAGTAATAATGCTGCTTTCCTCGTTTTTTCTTCGAGAAGAAATGGTTCGGTGATGGCCAGTAGAGACTTCAAGCCTGACGGAAAAACATATCCTTCACGATTACATATTTCCATGGCAAGATTAATAGCCCTGATTTGCAACCTTGGAGCCATCTGTTGCGAGCATAAGGATTCAAATAATTTGTAGGCCAGGCGCATCTCCACCATAAGCTGCTCCTGAAATTGAGGAAGCTTCATGTACAACCTGTGCAAATGAAGTATGACAGCTTCAAGGATCTGAAGGGTTTCAGCGAGTGCCAGATCTTTTAATAATTGTTGTGCCTGCCGGAGAAGGGTAGTAGTGACTCCGCGGACTGTCTTTATACTATTCCTGTTCAATCTTACCTGGCCAAATTTGTCCAATGGAGCAATATCCATGTACAGTCTGTGATAATTTGGATTCCGGATAAGGTGAAGGTAGTTGGCCAGCAGTTCCGCCCGGAAAGTAGAATGGGACAATGCATACGAGGACAGGAATGACCTCAATTCTGTTACATTTAGCTTTTTCAGGACTTCTTCTGTGACCTGTTTCTCCTGGTTTGATCTCTTTCTTGATCTGCTGTTTCGTTGGATCTGATCTCTGAGGAGTAACAGGGCTGCTATGGCGTGTTTGCATTGTTTATGCCTCCGGAATACGGTGCACTGGCATTTGGGGATGGCCATCCCATCTTTTTTGATGGTGATCTCCACGTGGTAGTCGGGTTGCCTTGATATGCAATGAAAATAGCCTTCTTCGACCTGGTTGATATCATATTCATGGGTATGATTGACGAGCTCATGCGCTTCTTCAAGGACATCAGCCGGTATATGATGCTCAATTTCGGAAAGGAGAACTTTCATCTGGCTATCCTGCGATTGAGTGGCTGTATTTGGTCATTATGCATTAACTAGTCCTCATTATTGAATGAAATAATAAAGGCATTCCCCTTTGTTAGACATAAATTTGCTAAGGTAACGCAGTCGTATGGAAGTAAAAGATGTTTGTTTCGTCCGTCACGCCAAGTCAAGCTGGGACCAGCCGGGCGAGGATGATTTTGACCGTAAACTTGATTCGAGGGGATTGAAAGATGCGCCGATGATGGCTTCGAAAATGCGTGAATTGGGCCTTGTTCCAGACCTTATCATCACTTCAGGTGCTAAAAGGGCGCGTACTACTGCAGAATTTTTTCGTAAGGAATTTGATCTTGATGCAGCGAAGTTTGTGGTGAGGAATGAATTATATGAAGCTACCGCCCAGCAAGTGTATGATGTGTTAAGCTCAGCCTCTGATGCAGCCAGATTTGTATATATGTTTGGTCACAATCCCACATTTACCTGGATAGCCAATCATTTATCCGGCGTGCATATTGACAATGTTCCGACGTGCGGTGTGGTGCATGCACAGATAATGATATCGACCTGGAAAAAATTCAAACCTGAGCATGCGGGGTTCATAGGATTTCATTATCCAAAACAATATACAGAATGAGAAGGAAGACCTGGATTTCATGCCTGATCATCCTCATCATAGCCGGGTGTCATTTTTCTTCAAAGAAAGAATATAAACTTTCAGATGAGCGAATGGCACATCTCATGCTTGATCTTCAGCTGGCAGATAATATGCTGACAGAATTGAATGCAAAACAACAGGACACCGTAAAAATACTTTTGGAAAAAAAATTGCAGGACATCTATCATTTAACTCCGGAAGACATTAAAAAACAAATGGCTTTACTACAAACCGATCCTGTAAAATTAAAGCTTATTCTCAACAGAGCAAAACAAATGGCGGATTCTATCCAATAACAAACGGTATGTTCAAAAATATTAGTCTTCGTTCGATGTCATTGTTTGGGGCCCTGGCCATGACCCTTTTTACGACATTGGCATTGTGGTTTGGAACAGAGTTTCTTAATGTCAATTTTTCATGGAAGACCGGGATCTTTGTGATTCTGGCCATCGGTATATTTTCATTTATTGCCATTCAGTTTATTCTGGACAGGTTTATTTATCGAAGGATAAAGTTGATGTACAAGATCATTCGGAAAGCAAAGACGTCTGTGCCGGATAAGCGTGCTTTAAAGAAAAGTGATGATCCGTTGCTGGATGGTGTAGAGAAAGAAGTGCAACAATGGGCCGAAACGCAACAAAATGAAATTGAAACACTGAAAACGCTTGAAGCATATCGTAAGCGTTTTATTGGAAATGTTTCACATGAATTGAAGACGCCGATATTTTCGATCCAGGGTTATATCTATACGCTGATCGATGGAGGAGTGTATGATGAGAATGTCAATATGCGCTATCTCGAGCGTGCTGCATCGAATGTGGAGCGATTGCTTACGATCGTTCAGGATCTTGAAGAGATCAGTAAGCTTGAATCAGAAGATCTCATTCTGGATATTCAAAAATTTGATATCAAATCATTGGTCCGTGAAGTCTTCAATGATCTTGAAGTGAATGCCCGCCAGCGTAATGTGAATCTTGCTTTCAAAGAAGGCGCCGACAAATCGTTTGCAGTGCAGGGTGACCGGGAAGGCATTCGCCAGGTATTGACCAATCTTATTTTGAATTCAATAAAATATGGTAATGAGAACGGCACAACTAAAGTCAGCTTCTATGTGATGGATCGCCAGATTCTTGTCGAGATTGCAGACAATGGAATAGGTATTGAAGAAAAACATTTGAACCACCTTTTTGACAGATTCTATCGTGTTGATAAAAGTCGTAGCAGGGAATCCGGTGGCTCAGGTCTTGGACTGTCTATAGTCAAGCATATCCTGGAAGCACATAATCAGACGGTCAATGTGAGGAGCACAACGGGAAGAGGTTCGACTTTTGGATTTACGCTGGATAAGGCGCAGGATTAGGCAGATTTTCGTCAATCGTCAAACGTGAATATTGACATACGATGGGGCGTTTTGCAACCGCCCAACGTATGCATTCGTCAATCGTGAGGCGTGAATTATAGCGGTTCGTTTCGGCTACCGCTCAACGACCGCCTAAAATCTTCAATGGATGTTTCGGCTCCGCTCAACATTTGAGAGTGATTTATCTTCCAAAATGGAAGAATTAATTTAGATGATTCCTAATTGATTTTGTGATACCCGAGACTAACACCGTACTATTTATGAAACTTCCTCAATGATTGAGCGTTAGCCGAAACGAAAAGCTGAAAAAGGGTCTGAATTGATTTTCACGTGCAGCCAGGA
>JBDSPM010000434.1:0-6633 GCA_039930325.1 Saprospiraceae bacterium | reverse complement strand
GCATTTATTATTTTTTTTATTTCCAGCAGGTTTCACAAAAGAACGCTTGCCGGAAATGAGACATTTCAAAAACTTGCAGGCTTTCGTCAGTTTGTTGCTAAAGCCGAACGACCGGTTATTGAACGGCTCATGAAAGATGATCCTTTGTATTATGACAAGACTATGCCATACGCCCTGGCATTTGGATACCTGAGCCAATGGAACAAACAATTTGAAGGATTGCTTACTCAGCCACCATCCTGGTATTCCAGTCCTGCGATGATGTATGGTGGTGATATGAACCGTTCCTGGAACACGTTTTCTCAAAGTTTCCCATCTGAAATTAGTCACATTGGTTCTGTATTCGGAAGTAGCCCCAGTAGTTCAGGTAGCGGCGGTGGTAGTGGCGGCGGCGGCGGATTCAGTGGCGGCGGCGGTGGCGGTGGTGGAGTAGGAAGCTGGTAGCTCGTAGATCAAATAATTACGTTATTTTGTTATTTATATTTTCTTCTGATATGCATTCAGCCGGGGAAAGTTTTTCCAGATCGAAAGTTGCAGTAATCGGTGCAGGGACTATGGGAAATGGTATCGCTCATATTTTTGCTCAATACGGGTATCCTGTCACGATGATTGATATTTCTACAGAAGCAATCGAACGGGGATTGAAAGCAATCCATCAAAACATGGATCGAATGGTTCAAAAAGAAAAGATCACTTCCGACACGAGGGACAAAGCATTAGCATTAATTCTCACCGATACAAATGTGGCCTCAGGTATTCAGGATGCCAATTTGATTATAGAGGCTGCAACTGAAAATATAGATCTGAAGCTTAAGCTTTTCAGGGAATTTAGTGATTATGCGCCAAAGGAAGCCATCCTGGCTACAAATACAAGCTCCATCTCAATCACTCGGATTGCCTCTGTCACTGACCGGCCCCATAAGGTCATCGGAATGCACTTTATGAATCCGGTACCTGTCATGAAGCTTGTCGAAGTGATCAGGGGATATAGCACCTCGGATGAAGTCGCGGATGAGGTGACAAAAATTGCAGCAAGTCTTGATAAGATACCGGTCGTTGTCAACGATTATCCAGGGTTTGTTGCCAATCGTGTTTTGATACCAATGATCAATGAAGCCATCATTGCCTTATGGGAAGGGGTTGCAGGCGTTGAAGAAATAGACCAGGTGATGAAGCTGGGTATGGCGCATCCAATGGGGCCTCTTCAATTGGCTGATTTTATCGGACTTGATGTTGTGCTTGCTATTCTTCGTGTTCTCCAGGATGGATATGGACAACCGAAATATGCACCTTGTCCACTGTTAGTTAATATGGTACATGCAGGAAAAACAGGAATGAAAGGAGGAGAAGGATTTTACCAATATATTCCCGGTTCAAAAGAATTAAAAGTCAGCCCTTCGTTTAAATAACGAATAACGAATATCGAGCGCAGCGAGATCCCGCTTTTTTGCGGGAACGAATATCGAATATCGAGCGCAGCGAGATCCCGCTTTTTTGCGGGAATGAATATCGAATTGAAATAAATATTGATTTAATAAATGCAATTGATTTCTTTTCAAGTGCCTAAAGCCGAATTGTGTTTTTATTCTACACCACGGCTTAAAAGCCGTGGCAATTAATGGTTTTGCAAGATACTTTTTGGGCTAATAGTCTCACGATTGACGATTGACGCTTCACGAATAAGGATGAGGGTTAGCAAAATCCACATCTCACATCTCACAACTCACATTTTCACGAGCTTTTTCGTCATCGTCTTTCCATCCTTTTCGATCATGATAAAATAGAGTCCTGAAGGATAGGTATTCAGCTCATCAATCCTCAATTCCGTTTCTTTAGAAGCGTCTGCTTCTACCGTTATTGTTTTCATCATTTGTCCGGAGGTATTGAAGATAACGATATGATGGATTCCGTTTTCGATCGCTTTTAATCGGATCACTGTAAAATCAATGCAGGGATTTGGAAACACATCGAAGGACGCAAGTAAAGGAATTTCATTTTTGACGGCGACATCACATTTGGTTTGCAGGATATAGGTTGCATAAGGTGTAGTATCCATCAGGCAGACACTCCGGATCTGAACTTCATATGTGGTGCATTTTGCCAGGTCATTTATAAGGGCTGTTGTATCCAGGGTAGCCATTTCAGTAAATTCAGTCGTTCCAACCTCACGCCATCTGTAGGTATATACGATAGCACCTTCAGCGCTTGGCCAGTACGCATAAGCACTGTTCTCGTTAATGTCGTCAAAGACTAAGGTGTCCACCGGTGGGCATGTATTTGTGTTTGGAATGATGTTGACGCAATAATCCTCGATTTCACCGGCGGATATATTGCCACATGGCCCCTGGTTGATGCTAAAAGGAGGGTTAAACTGAGCCATGCTTACCCGCATCCTTGTGCTACCGCCTTTTGCATCACCAGGAATCTGAATTTGACTAATTAAAAAAGTATCTGTATTAAAAAATCTTTCATCCAAAAGTAACTCATCACTACTAAACAACCCATCCTGATTGGCATCAAGCCATATCCGGTATTGCTCGAATAATTTCGGCCCAAGAAATCCAGGCCGTGACCATACATTATAAGTTTGGCCTGCTATATAAGTAGGATTAAAAGCATCATAGAAATGATAGCCACCACTTTGACCTGAATGATTGATAAGCGGGCCTATGATCAATGAATCAATATATCCTGCCATGGCATTAGATGAAGAAGCATCGCAGTATGTGAGGTCAAGGCATGCCCCGCATCCTTTAGTCCTAATAGTATGGATTTCAGAAAACCCGCTTTCACTTGTGTCACAACTAGTCTGGATCCGGTATTCATAAACCGAACATCCAGGTAAATGATCAAATGATACATCCTCCAAAGAAGTCACTTCTTCCATCCAAGCAGGATCGCCTTGCAATCTCCATTGTATCAGGAAGTAATTGGCTGCGAACACACCTGACCAATTAATATGTATTTCAGATTCGGAGGCAACAGCTGTAATGTTTGCCGGAATAGTACAGCATCCTTCTGATGTGAATGCATACGCATCCTGGAATCCATCGGTCGTATCTGCACAGAATGATTCAAATTGGATAGTATAATCTGTGCAACCAATGAGGTTAGTTAGTGTAAGCGGATTGTTGACACCGTACAAGGTATCCCAATCAGCGCTTCCAACGGATTGGATGCGGGCATTTATTATTACAGTTGGATCGATACTGTCCCATCGAAGCGTAACTTTTTTATCAGAGATGATATTTGCTATAATATTGAAAGGAAGGGGGCATTGAGAACAAGCATCCATCAGAAGTTGCATGCTGTTACCTGCATTCATGCCTCCACCAAACCTTATTTCATTTTCGAGAACAGGATCCTTGACGATGCCATTAAAAATATAATCTCTGATACGTTGAGCAGCCAATGCAGGATTTACATGCGTGAGTATGGCAAAATTTCGACAAGGTGCAGAATAGAGAAGTCCTACCAGGCCCGCAGCAGTAGGAGAAGCAAAGGAAGTTCCGCTGGTAGTGCCATAATTATTATTTCTCTTCGTAGTATAGATATCTTCACCGGGAGCTCCAAAATCAACCTGTGTCAGACCATAAGCAGAAAATGTCCGTTGATTTGAATTATTGAGGGCAGTAACACTTAGTAAATATTCACTGGTACAACCGGTAGGCAGATCACCCACTAAATCTATATCCACATTGTTGTTGGCTGTTGCTCCCGCGCTAAGAATACCATGAAGGCCAAGTGAGTCATAAAACGAACACCACAATGGGGCATCGGCAGGCTGACCAAAATCAATTCCCCAGGAGCTATTGGTGGCTACAACAAAAGCCCCTCTTACACCATGTGTTTGTTCATATAAGATGCGTTGGTCAAGGGCATATGAATAGGAAGCTATCGCTGATGATTCGGGACTTCCGCCTACGATCATCATTATTTTGACATGCCAGTTCATCCCGGTGACACCGATACCATTATTTCCTACGGCACCCACCATGCCGGCCACCTGCATTCCATGGTTATTGCCAAAAACATCTGGTGAATCATCGTATACATTCCATCCATGAATATCATCTACATACCCATTGTAGTCATCGTCGATGCCATTGCCTTCTACTTCATTGTAATTGTACCACACATTCGCTGCAAGGTCTTCATGGCCATAATCAATACCATCATCCACGATAGCTACTACTATAGTGTCTCCCAGCGCTGTGACACCGCCCTGGGTCACGTCCCACGCTACTTCAGCATCTGTATCAGCATCCGGGGTCCCACCGGTCTGACCTGCATTAATCCATTGCCATTGCTGGTCGAACAAAGGATCGTTAGGTATATTTCTTTGGGTTGTCAGGTGATCATATTGAGCGACCATCACCTTTTTGTTTTGCCTGAGCTGCTGAAGCAATTTCACTTCATGAACATTTGCAAAATCAAAGTGAATCAGGTAAATCCCTAGCCGCTTTGAGATGGTCCTGTCGAGAGTAACAGGGGATGTAAATCTTGAGGAAGCTCCTGAAATGATATCATGCAGGTAGGATTCTTTTTCCACCTGGATAAGTATATATCCTAATCTGTGCTCCAGACGTTGAGCAAAAAGGCCTCCCAAAAGCAGGCTTAAGCAAAGTGTAAGTAAAATCCGCATAAATCGATTTTCAGAAGTTGATGATGGTATTACAGTAAGAAGTGATAAAAATAGAAACTCTCAGATACACTTGACGAATTATCTGGATGACTGTCGGAATCTGTTCAGAATAGCTGCTGAAAATCAGTGTTTCTGGGCATTTTTTAATTTTTATAGGAAAAATCAGAGAATATCATATTATTTTAAATTATAATGTATATAATGTTGAAAAATATATATCTTTACATTAATATAAATCTTAATGTCAGGTCCAATGAAAAAACTACTACTTTCTCTGCTCCTTATTCCTTTTGGAGGAATTCTCACCCAAATCCAGGCGCAAGTCTCAATGCATCCTGAATCAGATACCCCTGATCTGGTCAAGGTATACGTGAAACAAGACCCTGCCACCTACCAGAAATCGATGGCTCCTAAAAGTGAGATAGATTTTGCTGTACAGGTTTCTGCTTCGTCGAATCCGGTATCTGAATCAGCTGCCAAAAAGGAATGGGAAGATCTCGGGCATGTATACATACAAAGAGAAAACGGTCTTTACAAGGTCAGAATCGGCCCCTTTACAACACAGATAGAAGCTAAAGAAACTTTACTTCGTGCCAAATCCAAAGGTCACGCTGATGCCTTTATCGTAGTGCTGCAGGGTACTGTCAATGACAAGCCTTTGCACCCGGCAGGCATGGATAATAAATCTGCATCCCCTGTAATAACAGTAAAAAAGTCAGCACCGCTCGTTGAACCTATGAAGACTGAACCCATAGCAAACGATAACAAAATGGGTGATTATAAAGTGCAGGTCGCCGCTTACAAAAAACCTGGAGCTTTTAATCCAAATGGTATTGAAAAATTAGGCAAATTAGAATCCTACAGAAAAGGAGATATGACGCTGATGATGCTTGGCGGATTTACCAGTTTGCATGATGCCAGAAAAGCAAAGGAAGCAGCAAGGTTAAAAGGATTCAATGATGCTTCGATAGTAGTAGACAATGAAGGAATTCTTGAGACCGTAAATGAATAATGATCATATCCCAATCCTTTAAATCTATTTGATTTTACCAGGGAAAACATATGATGCCATGAGACAGATTTGCCGGGTTCGCCCGGCAATTCTATTTTTACACTATGTCTTCTATATTACTGCAGGTTGAAGGTTTAACGATTGTCTCGGACGAAGGAGTGATCATCGATCACCTTTCATTTGCTGTGGACAAATCAGAGATCATCGCACTCACAGGTAAGTCAGGCAGCGGAAAGACCACAATTGGTTTAGCAATTTTGGGTATGTTGCCCGATGGCTTGCATTGGAAAGAAGGTAGTATCATTTGGCATGGTGAGAGAAGCGATTCCATACAAATACCTCGTGATTCGGTGAAGTGGTCCACACTCCGTGGCAGAGAAATAGCCTATATCCAACAGGATGTGTTCGGAATATTTGATCCGGTTCTTCGTATAGGGAAACAAATGACAATGATCGTCAGGGAGTTGTCAGGAAAGCCTACGAAAGACATCGATACTGCATTGCGTTCCACAATGAAGGAGGTAGGCATTTCGGAAATAGACCGTGTTTGGAATTCATTTCCGCATCAATTATCCGGAGGACAGTTACAAAGATGCCAGATATGCCTTGCGATCGTGATGCAGCCTGAACTCATCATTGCCGACGAACCAACATCAGCCATTGATAAAATACACCAGGTTGAAATTCTTGATCTGCTCATTCACATGCGAAATCAATATCAAATAGCGATTTTATGCATTACACATGAAGAGTCCGTAGTTAATTATTTGGCTGACCGGATTATACCTCTGAATACTACAGAGGAAAAAAATACTGAACGAAAGGATCAAAACATTCTCCGGGATGGGATGCCGGAAATGCCAGTTTTAAATGTCGAACATCTTGGATTTACACACCAATATGGGGGATTATTCAGTAAAGAAGGGGCAAAAATTAAGGATATTAATTTTCGACTCCACGCGGGCCATTGCATGGG
>JBDSPM010000433.1:0-3729 GCA_039930325.1 Saprospiraceae bacterium | reverse complement strand
AACAATGAGAGATGAATTTGAAAAATCAATCTTATCTGAAATTGAGTATGCAGGAGTAAACGGCCATTTGGAGAAAAGACTTCATACCGTTTCTAATATTAAAATTGAGAAGGTGGATAGCCAGGCTATAATGACAAGACTACGAACAAAGATTGCTATCTCCTCAGGTTCAGCTTGTAGTTCTGCTGACCCTTCTCCTTCTCATGTTCTCCTGTCGATGGGGTTGACAGAAGATGAGGCTAAAGGATCTTTTCGGATAAGTATGGGCACTCCGACTACGCATGAGGATATCCGGACTGCCTCAAGGCTGTTGGTAGAAGCTATCGGGGAATATCGCTCAGAAAGTCCTGTTTGGCAGATGTTTATGCAGGGAATTGACGTTAATAAACCAGGGTATCCGGAAACTAAAATCAGCTGATATTGTTAACGTATCTTTACACCCACGTCTAAATTCAGGATGTCATGTTGTTTGTAGCAGATACTGCAAAAGAAAGGATCACAGAAATTCTCCGGGGAGAAAACAAATCACTGACAGATTATTTTGTGAGGGTAAGTGTTACAAGCGGGGGCTGTTCCGGACTTAGTTATAAGCTGGATTTTGATAATCAATTAAAACCTGCCGACCAGGTTTTTGAAGACAAAGGCATTCGCATCGTTACCGACCTGCGCAGTTTTCTTTATGTCCACAATACCATTCTTGAATTCTCGGGTGGGCTTGAAGGCAAAGGATTTTATTTCAGCAATCCGAATGCTTCACGAACATGTGCTTGTGGTGAAAGTTTTTCGGTGTAAAGATTCCTATCAGTTTTTTCTAGTAATCCAGAAGAGATTTCATTGCAACAACTACTTGTTCTGCGGAGAGTATCATCTCCTTTTCCAATACCTCGTTTAACGGGACTGCTGGCATATCTACTGAACCAATTGTTCTCACGGGTGCATCAAGTGATGTCCAACAATTTTCCTGAATGCGGGCTGCAATACTTTGCGCAAAAGAATTAGATAGGGTGTCTTCAGTTACTACAAGACATCTTCCATGAAGGCTTACGGTAGCATACATTAATTTTTCATCAAGAGGAACAAGCGATCTTAAATCCAGAATTGTGATTCTTCCATCGAAAGATTTTGCAGCATGTAATGCCCAGTGTACACCCATTCCATACGTTACAATACATAATGCATTGCCGTTTTCAATGTTCTCTTTATCAGCGGCAATGACTATTCGTCCTTCTCCCATTGGAATGATATAATCTTCATCAGGCAGGGGGGACTTAGCGCTTTCAGTATTGGGCACTTTGCTCCAATAAAGTCCTTTATGCTCAAATACCACCACCGGGTTCGGATCATAATAAGCAGCTTTCATCAAACCCTTCAGATCCGCACCGTTGCTTGGATAGACCACTTTTATTCCTTTGATATTGCAAACTACGGTTTCAACACTTGATGAATGATACGGTCCTCCACTTCCATATGCACCTGTAGGTACGCGCAGTATCATACTGACAGGCCATTTGCCATTTGTCAAATAACATGATCTGCTCACCTCTGTAAAAAGTTGGTTCAAACCTGGCCATATATAATCTGCAAACTGAACCTCTACAATCGGTTTCAGCCCAACTGCTGACATGCCTACTGTTGACCCAACTATAAAAGCTTCCTGGATCGGTGTATTGAACACACGGTCATCTCCAAATTTTTGAGCAAGGGTAGCAGCCTCTCTGAACACTCCACCAAGCCGCCGGCCTACATCTTGTCCGTATACTATGCATTCCGGATGCTTTCGCATTAGCTCCTCTATCGCAAGCAATGCACAGTCTACCATGACTTTTATTTCTGCTCCTTCAGGACTTCTTATTCCTTTTTCAACAGTTACATCAGTTGGAGCAAAAGCATGTGTATATAAATCAGATGGAACAGGATTAGCAGCCTTTCTTGCCTTTTCAAAATCACTATTTACTTCTTCTTTAGTCTTAGTTTCAATCCGTTTTATTTTCAATTCCGGCCAGCCTGATGTGAGCATTACTTTTCGAAGCTTGGGATAAGGATCCATTGAACGGTCCTCTTCAATATCATCACGATACCATTCCATCCTTACTCCGGATGTATGATGATTGAGTAAAGGCACAGTAGCATGCACCAGAAAAGGCCTCCTTTGTTTACGTATCAAATCAATTACCTCCTGAAGTGTCTCATAACAAACTTTAAAATCAGTACCATCTATGCTTCTTGTTTCAATTCCTTTAAATCCTTTCGCATATTCAGCAGCATTCATTGCGCGAGTTTCTTTTGCAATCGCAGAAATGTCCCATTCATTGTCCTGAACTAAATAAAGAATGGGTAGCTGTTTTAAAGCTGCCATTTGAAATGCCTCTGACACTTCACCTTCTGTCACCGATGCATCACCAAACGAACAAACTATAACCGGTGGTTGCTTCCAATCACCTAAATTCCTGTTCTCTTTATATTGTATGCCAAGTGCTATCCCTGTAGTAGGAATGGCTTGCATGCCGGTGGCAGATGATTGGTGTGGAATTTTTGGCTTGGCCTTATCTTTAAGGCTTGGATGAGAGTAATAGGACCTTCCGCCTGAAAATGGATCATCCCTCTTGGCCATCAATTGCAACATGAGTTCATAAGGCGTCATTCCTATCGCTAGCAAAATGGCATCATCCCTGTAATACGCTGACAGCCAGTCATCAGGCGTAAGCAGTAATCCTAAAGCTATCTGGATCGCTTCATGGCCCCTGGAAGTAGCATGGACGTATTTTGAAACCTCTTTGAAATTGGCTTCATACAGCTCCGTCATCGCTTTAGCCGTTGCCATTAGAGAAAAAGCATCACGCAATACGTCGGTCCAGGATTTTAAAACAGAAGAGGGGACTTCCTGGTTACGTAGCTTGGTAGATCCTTTCTTTTCCTTGCTCTTCATTACGACCAAAGATATAGACTGGAATATGTTCAAATCACATTTACCTGAATTCCGGGGGATAGATTCTATATTTAAGCACTAAACGAATTGATTATGGATGATTATAAAGGCTTGATCACCAAGGTAGAAAGATATCAAACTACGCTGGCCAATACGAAAGCTTACAGGGAAAGATGGGATTCACAGCTCCGAACGCTTATCAGCACTGAGCTCGAGAATATGCTTAAGGTAGCCAAGCTTGATGGCAAGATAGAAGTTCAGGATAAAGTCAGGCACCTTGAATTCATTGTATTGTCACTTGGCTCGGAGGAAAGTGGGATTTCCGAAATCATCAATGACAAAACGGATAAACCTATGATCAAGAATAATGGCTCACTTGTATACCAACAACTCTTCAATGGAAAGGTGCAGGTGATGATTGGGTATCCATATATTGAAGGATTTGGAGAACCTCAGCCCCCAAAGATCATAGGGATCTACCGGCCTGAAGAAATTAAAATCCCCTTTCTGATCAGGCATATGGAGGACTTTATAAAAGAAATAACGCAATGGGAAGATTTCGATGATGATGATACACCAGCAGCCCGGATAGGGTATCAGATGTCAGCACTTCCGAGTGGCAAACCTGGCGAGTAAACAATTACTGAATTGAAATTACAAATTTAATTTAAATAGTATACTATATTTTATTGTAATTCAGTTAATTATAATGTTGAAATTAAATTAATTCTATGCTCCCTTCATAGAAATTAACGGCAACCGGATCAGATGGTTTTGTTTATTTATGAACTCGCTTTGAAAAA
>JBDSPM010000432.1:0-5384 GCA_039930325.1 Saprospiraceae bacterium | reverse complement strand
CATAAAAGACTTCGGATCTGAATGGCTTCCATTATTACTGACCAAAAAATAGAACCAAATAATATTGACCGCTACATAAAGACAGATGAATTTCCATGGAAACGGATCTGTATTTCCACTTCTCCATTTGTCAAATAATAGGGCAAGGGTTGTAAGCAAAAAGATCTGCATACCCACCAATGGTTGTAAATATCCTGCAGCAATTACTAAAACTATCCACAGCAAATATTTTTTCTTTAGCCAATAATAAATAGCCCATGATGCAAGAGCCTTTGCCGGCAGACTGGGAATGAGTGAATTGTAATACAGTTCGTTCGAACCTGTCGATGTATGAAATCCAAGTGTTATGATCATTGCGATGGACATCCATTGCAAGGCTTTATTCTTTATAAAAAATGAAGCAATACCAATCCATGCCAGAATCAGAAATACGCCCGATATCGCATGCCATAACCAAACCAACCAAGGTTGATCATACCCAAGATGTCTCAGGAGGAAATGAAAAATGGTCCGTTCGTTGATACCGCTGACAAGATAATTTTGAACATAATGATCATTGGCATAGGCACCAGGATGATCCTGAGCCCAGAGACAAGGCAGGATTTGTGTCTGGTCGCCCTGCCCATATTGATATCCCTGGTAGACGAGCACTGTGGCATACAGTATGATCGCAGCCAGGAGGTTAATCGTAAAATCCTTTTTGGATAAAGTCATTGGTGATAAATGTAAGTCAATACCGGAATAAATTCCGGTGAAAAAATATCTTTCATGCCTACGGCATTTGTCTCGAAATTCATAGAATTTCGAATTTAGTGCCGTAGGCACGGAATATTTTGTTCGCAATGATTTTAATCATTGCTATAATCTGTGAAAAATATCTTTCATGCCTACGCCATTTGTCTCGAAATTCATAGAATTTCGAAATTAGTGCCATAGGCACGGAATATTTTGTTCGCAATGATTTTAATCATTGCTAATATCTGTGAAAAAATATCTTTCATGCCTACGGCATTTGTCTCGAAATTCATAGAATTTCGAATTTAGTGCCATCGGCACGGAAAATTTTGTTTGCAATGATTTTAATCATTGCAAAAATGTTCACTTACTTAGCATCAATGAAACAGCTCTCAATGCAAGAACTCCAACGCCCTGCGCTGGAAGAATACCAATCTTCAGAGAAGATGCCGGTAATTCTCGTACTCGATAATATCCGTTCAGGATTGAATGTAGGAGCTATTTTCAGGACCTGTGATGCCTTCTCGGTGGAGGCTATTTATCTCTGCGGCATCACTGTTCAACCACCTCACGCCGAAATAATGAAGACTGCATTAGGAGCTACAAATTCTGTGAAATGGAACTATTTTGAAACAACAATGGATGCTGTCGAAAATCTCAAATCCAAAGGATACCATCTGCTACCGGTAGAACAAACGGATCAATCGGTCCATCTTGATCAACTGGACATGATCACACAATTTCCTTTAGGCTTAATTTTTGGAAATGAAATGCGGGGAGTTGATGCAGAGGTATTAAAAATGTGTGCATCCAGTCTTGAAATTCCACAGGAGGGTATTAAGCACTCTTTGAATGTAGCTACAACTGCAGGAATAGTGATTTGGGAATGCTACCGTCAATGTCTCCTTCGACGTTTGTCATCATGATTTTTTGTAAGCCGAATTCCTGCACCATAATACCTGTAATCTTTAACTGGGGCGGTAGAACCATCCCTTCTCAATCCGTCCCAATCCGAAGGTGTTAAATAGGTCATTGTAAGAAGAGGCGTGAGCGTAAATGCATCAGATAGACCAATATCAAGTCCTATTGATCCACCGATTTTCAGCTGAACCTGATGATCTGTTATCACCTCTTTCGGCGGAAGATCCGGGTCAAATCGTTGACGAGTCAGCGTCTGATATCCTATGCCCGGATTTAATTCAATAAAAAATCCTTTTTTAAAAAGCTTGCCACTTTTTGAAAATGTTGGACAATGACAATCGCCTGGAAAATCAAAAGGATAGATCGCAGTATTCATATCGAAATCAACAGAACTTATATTCCCTTCGCGGTCACCCGAATTGAATGTTGTCCTGTAACCGATTCCCGGTCTGAATTCAAGTCGCTTTTGTTTGAGCCTGAAATTATATTCGAGAGAAACCTGCATCCCATTTTGTGCAATATGGACACTATCAAGCGTTTTGGATTGCCCCAGGATACCTTTTATATTCAATCCTACCTGTCCGGAAGAAAGCCAGGGTATAGCACAAATCAATAAAAGAGAGAGCCAACGGGTCATATCCGGATTAACGTAATGGTTTAATTTCTTAGTATTCAGGTTTTTGAGTCTGATCATGTGGTCTCTAATTTGGAATATCTTTGTATGATCCATCATCAGCACTATTAATCTTGCGTACTAAAAACTTACATCCGAAAAAAGTCAAGATCATCACCCTCGGATGCAGCAAAAATATTGTCGATTCTGAAGTTCTCAAATCGCAGCTCGAAGCTAATCAATTTCATGTCCAGCATGAGACCTCCCTGCCGGCTCCGGTTGTTGTCATTAACACCTGTGGGTTCATCGACCTGGCAAAAGAAGAATCCATTAATACGATCCTTGAATATGCAGGCGAGAAGAGAGAAGGCCGCCTGGAAAAATTGTACGTGACTGGCTGCCCTTCTCAGCGATATAAGGATGATCTTGAGAAAGAAATTCCTGAAGTGGATGCCTACTTCGGTACGATGGAGCTTCCTTCTTTGCTGAAGACAATGGGTGCTACTTATCGCGATGAGCTTCTTGGCGAACGCAGCATTGTGACCCCTGCTCATTACGCTTATTTAAAAATCTCTGAAGGCTGCAACCGCACCTGTTCCTTTTGTGCCATACCTCTTATGCGAGGCCAACACATTTCAAGGACGATGGAGAGTTTGGTGAAAGAAGCAACTCATCTGGCCAATCGCGGTGTAAAAGAATTAATCCTGATCGCACAGGAACTCACCTATTACGGGCTCGACCTTTATCAGCGAAGGGCTTTACCTGAATTACTCGAGCAGCTTTGCGAAGTGAAAGGAATAGAATGGATCAGGTTGCATTATGCCTATCCGCATAAGTTTCCTTTAGACATCATCGAGACTATGAAACAACATACACAGATCTGCAATTATCTTGATATGCCACTGCAACATATCAGTGATCCGGTACTGAAGGGTATGCGACGACAAATCACGAGTGAAGAAACCAAAGAGCTGATTAGAAAAATAAGGGAATTACATCCTTTCATACGCATCCGAACCACTTTTTTGGTTGGCTTTCCCGGCGAGACGCAAGAGGACCATGAAGCTTTGTGTCGTTTTGTTGAAGAAACAAAATTTGACAGGGTAGGGATCTTCGAATATTCACATGAGGAAGGTACTCGTGGATATGTATTGATTGATGATGTACCGGCAAATATCAAAAAGGAAAGAGCTGAGGAGCTCATGACAATACAGCAATCCATTTCTTTAGAGCACAACGAAGCACTTGTGGGTCGCGAAATAAAAGTCTTAATTGACAGGAGGGAAGGAGGGCAGTATGTAGGCAGATCTGAATATGATTCTCCTGAAGTTGATAATGAAGTCTGGATCGATCCTACAGATATAAAGCTTAAACCAGGTGAATTTGTATTTGTAAAAATCACCTCGGCCTCAGATTATGATCTCACTGGAGAACTCATACTGCATGGAAAAAATTGAGTCCTCGAGATTGGTCAGGGTATTCAAAAAGCCGCTTAACCAGGCTTTGCTCATCATCAGCATGACTATTGTTTTTTCCTTAATCGATTTAGTACTCCCTCATCATTCTGATTTATTGGAAGCAAAATCAGGCACATGGATTGTCGGTACGGCTATGATGTTTTGCTTCATCATCATTAATACGGTAGTGGCATTGATGATCGAACCCATCCTGCCGTACTGGAGTAAATCCATACTTATCTTCGTCGGTCTTTTCCTTTTTACATATGCATGGTGTTATTTTCTTACCAGCAAACATATTGATGATGTGGGGGTGTTTAGCTGGCTATGGATTGTACTTACTATGGTGTACCTGGTATTTTTTGTCATTGCCCGTTCCATGAAACGAATAGTGGACCTGGCCAATGAACAGGATAAAAAGCTGAGAGGAGAGGAATAAACAAAGATTAATAAATTTCGACTTGGCCCAAACAATGGAATCTAAAGATCCCTCTGACACTTTGGTCCCTGAGCTTGTCGAAGGGAAAAAAAAGAGTCCTCCCCATCGCACCTTCGCCTTTATCCGGCCTGTGGCCAAGGATAAATGCGAAGGTGTGGAGATGAATTCGCTAATATCCTTCTACAAGCCCAGGGAACATCAGAATTTTGTCAAATGTTGAGTGGACGCCGAAACGAAATGATTTCCCTGTGGCCGCGTCACTTCGCATTCGCCTTTGCCTTCACCTTTTCTTAGAGCGGGAGATGGGAATCGAACCCACGACCCTTAGCTTGGGAAGCTAATGCTCTACCCCTGAGCTACTCCCGCTGATGACATATCTGAATACAACCACGAATTTGCCTTTTTTTTACGATATTGAATGCTATAAAAATCAAGCTTATGTACAAATTTCGTCCATTATTGTATTTCGTTGTTTTGATTACCATAGCCTGCAGCCCTAAAATGGCGCAGAAAAAAGATCCGACTGTCTGCGAACCAATTGGTAAAACTACCCAGGTGGTTGAAGAGAAAACCTCCACTCTGCCTGTCGATCCTACAGTAAGGATCGGTAAGCTTTCCAATGGCCTGACATACTACATCAAAGTCAATAAAAAACCGGAAAAGCGCGCCGAGCTCCGCATGGCTGTGAAAGCCGGATCCATGCAGGAAGATCCTGATCAGCAGGGCCTCGCTCACTTCGTGGAGCATATGTCATTTAACGGAACCACGCATTTTTCAAAGAACGAACTTGTCAATTATCTTGAATCTGTCGGGACTCGTTTTGGTCCGGACCTTAATGCGTATACAAGCTTTGATGAAACAGTTTACATGCTGCAGGTCAGAACAGATATGCAGGATCAATTTGATAAAGGGATGCTCATCCTGAGGGATTGGGCGGGTGGTGTTGCATTTGAAGATCAGGAAATCGACAAGGAACGCGGTGTTGTGATTTCAGAGTGGCGCAGCGGCTTGAGTCCTGAGCAGCGGATGTCTCAGAAATCACTTCCTCTCGAATATTACAAATCACGATATGCAGAAAGATTGCCTATCGGTGATCCGGAAATTGTGAGAAATGCTCCTTATGATGCCGTTCGTCGCTTTTACAGAGACTGGTACCGGCCCGATCTCATGGCAGTTGTTGTAGTAGGAGATATTGATCCTGATAAAATTGAAGCCCTGA
>JBDSPM010000431.1:0-3922 GCA_039930325.1 Saprospiraceae bacterium | reverse complement strand
TTTTTACTCCCAGGCCAGGAGTTTGGCAAGGATACAGATAGCCATCTTCAAGAATCACAAGACCTGCAAAGGGATCGTCTTCCATATCGAGCCAGCTATCCAGATCTGCATGGCTGAAATTGGGCCTGGCTAAAGCGACATGAAGGCCGGCTGCAATGCCAAGACTGCTTTCATCCATACATCCCATCATACAACCCACTGCTGCGGATCGTGCACTTGAATTAATCTGCAAGGCAGGAGTAATGCCACCCACCTTCATCAGCTTCACATTAAGAAAATCTACTGCTTGTCTGCTGGTAAGTGTAAATGAATCTGACAGTTTTTTAAGGCTTTCGTCTGCCATGATGGGTACATTGCCTTCTTGTCTTAAAAGGTGCCACTGTGAGGTGAGCTCAGGAGATGTGGGTTGTTCGATAAGCTCAAGATTGGAATTTTTAGTGTTGCGGATGAAGTGGGCAGATTCAATGAGACTGAAACCCTGATTGGCATCGAAAGTTAGCGCGATATCATCGCCGATAAGATTTCTGACCAGGCCTATGATGCGGATATCCCGTTCAACATCTTTTCCACCTTTGATCTTAACGGCTTTAATGCCCATGTTAACCAGCCTCTTCGCATGTTCCAGAGCTTCTTTATCCTCCATGATCCCGATCGTTACACTCGTGATGATCTTCTCCCGAAATCCCCCTAATAATTTATAAAGTGGAACTCCTGCTCTTTGTGCCATGATATCATAAAGTGCAATTTCCACCATTGCAAGGGCAGAAGACTGACCCGGAATAGCTTCCCTCAATTCTTCATATAGCCGGCTATAAAAAAACGGATCCTCACCCTTCAAGCACGCTTCAATGTGAGAGTGATATGTTGCAAGTACAGAAGCGGCGTCTTCGCCTGTGATCAATGCATCCGGAGCAGCCATTCCGTATCCTACATATCCTTCATCCGTCTCTAGTGTCAGAAAAATATTGTCACACTCATTTATATTCTCGTAGGCAATTGAATACCCTTCTTTCAAAATAAAATGCTGCACCCAACAATTTGAAGCAATGATTTTCATATCAGGTACAAATTTTATTTTTTAGCTCCGGCGCAGATATCTTTGAATGTAAGGAAGCTAGTGACATTATTTTTTTCGGATAAATGGAATGATGACCTTGATCAATTCGTCAGGGCCGCTGAATAGTACATCAAATGCGGGCAAACCGGTTTGTTCAGTGATTTGTTTGCATGCCACAGGAATTTCAGAGGGCAACATTTCCTCATGATTTACTGTGATCGCAATGACTTTTTTGCCTGAGATGAATTCAATAGCTTTAATTTGATGTTCAAGAGAATGGAGCGGGTACCCGGGAAAGCCATCATATTCAACCCGATTTGGTGCATGTTGCAGTATCACATAATCTGGTCTTCCTGCTGCCAACAATTCAAAACCTCCGGGATAGGCAGGATTCATCAGGCTGCCTTGTCCTTCAAGGATGATCGCATCTGGTTTCTCATTGGTCCAGGCTTCATGCACAGCATGCTCAATCTCGCCGGATACAAAATCATTGATCAATGAATCTAGCACCAGGGTATATTTGGCCCCCTGCATCCATGCTGTTTGACCTGTTCCAATTAATTCCGCTTTATATCCGGCATTGCGCAAACCATGAACGATAATCCAGGATGTTGTTCTTTTTCCGATAGCGGAATCTGTCCCTAAGACTGCTAGTTTGAGGCAATCCACTTCTTCAATTTTTCCTGAAAAAAAATGAAGGTCTTTTCGTTCGGGTGGCTTGCGGATATCTTGTATCCTAACTCCTTTTTCACGAGCTATGGTAGAAATCACCGGATCATCTGAAAGGAAATCATGCAGGCCACTGTCCACGCTGAGGCCCATTTCAACTGCATGCTTTACTACTTCTCTAGCATCATCAGGTAATCGCCCTCCATCAGGTGCTAAACCGACTACGAAAACATCTGCGCCACCTCTTTTCTCAGCTACATTCAGGGCTTCCTCCAGATTTTTTACTACCGGAATACCTGATTTGATTCCATCCAATACTTCACGCGCATCCTTTCCCGCATAATGTGGATCAATGACCGCCAAGACTTCATAGCGCTCGGTAAATCGTACTAGTCCGTGAGCTGTTTTTCCATTTGGCGTATTGAATGCTCCGGCACAATAAACTATCGCTTTCATTTTTGTTTTGTTTTCGGATTCACCGAATTGATCAGTTGCAATATAGTGATCATCAATGAGTCACTCTGTCCTTTTCTTCGAAATGCTTATTGTATGAATTTCAAGTGGTCCCTGGTTGTTGCCGGTCAATATGGCCATTGATCCATCGGCCAGGTGTATGGTTTTCAATTCTCTGACTTCTTTTTGTGCCCAAAAGCCATGTTCGGTATTTGGAATGTAGTTGAATGTGCCATCTGCATTTTGCAACAATACGGTTCCATTACCTGCATCTAATTCTCCTGTTTCTGTTTCAGAATACGTGAAATTGCCGGCCATGAGGATATCCTTTTTACCATCTCCATTGAAGTCTTCTATGATTATTTCATACACCGGAGCGAGCTGTACCTGGTAGGGCAGGGGATGAGGCACCAATTTTTTATTTTGATTTATCAGGTAAGTCGTCTCAAGTGTGTTGATAGTTAAGGAAGTGTTGCCTTCCAGCTCATCTTTCGCAAATATATCGTTGATGGTCGCAGCCGCATATAATCCATACCGGTTGAATTTTTTCTTCAATCGAGGGATTTGGCCGATGATGTCATCTCGTTCAGCAAACGGGTAGAGGAGATCATTAAAATAAAAACCAAGTATGGGATCTATAGAGCCATTGCCGTCAAAATCTTTGCTGATCATTGTTATTGGATGTTGTTCAGAAGTCACGAGTCTTGAATTTAATCCCATATTACCAGCCATCAGGTCAAGATCACCATCACCATCCACATCGGCTAATGAGATGGTTTTCCACCAGCCTGTGGTCCTGTCCACTCCAAAAGAAGAAGTTTTATTAATGAATTTATTTCCTTCATAGCTATATATGGTTAGTGGCATCCATTCTCCGGCAAAAACTATTTCACGATGTTGATCACCGTCAAGATCACCTGATTTTATATCTGTGATCATACCTATGTTTTCAAGTTCAGGAAAAGCTTCATGGGTTATTTCCTTAAATTTTCCTTTATCATTTCGTAACAAATAACTCTTTGGAAATTCAGGATATCTGCCCGGTGTGCTGCGGCCTCCGATGATCAGATCATCATCACCATCTTCATCATAGTCTAAGGAAATCACAGCACCGGCATTGGTCCGGATAATCGGAAAATCAACTGACCGCGTAAATATTCCTTTCCCATCATTCACATAATACCGGCTCATATAGGCCTGGTCGTTGAGATTAAACGCACTTCCTCCTGAAACCACCACTAGATCAAGATCACCATCACCATCCAAATCGTTCAAAACGGAATCGCAGTCTTCGTATGCGGAATCATGCGTGAATGCAGGATTTACGCTCAGCGTGAATCCTTTTTCTTTGTTTTGAAAAAATAGTGCTTTTGGGAACCCATTCCCATTGCCAATATAAATATCATCGAGCTTATCCCCATTCACATCACCTATGGACATACAGGGACCTTCCGCCGAAATCATGTATGGCAATAAGCGCTCTCGTTTGAAATCTACAAATATATTTTCCTGGTGCTTCCATCCCTGGATTTCAGTTTCATTCGTAAATAATTGTTCAGTCGCCCGACCAGGCTTCTCGTTATGGCCCGACCCGGAACCCGGGATCCACTTTAATCTTTGATCAGCCCTCAACCCCTTCATGATTTCTTTTGAACCTTCAGGCCATTGCAGAATAATTGAATCAATAGTTTCTATGCCACCTAGACCGAAATGAAGAATGGGTTCAGAGCCTGACAGAAAACC
>JBDSPM010000430.1:0-10396 GCA_039930325.1 Saprospiraceae bacterium | reverse complement strand
GTGCAAGTGCTGGTAAATGCTAACGGGAAAAAAAGCAATACAACATTTTTTCCGATGTAGTCATGCAGATGGATCAGCTCTTTATCTGAAGAGTATATTGAAAAATCAGGCGCTTTATCTCCAATTTGCAATGACATGCTCAGTAATTTGGTTTAATAAAATTCAGGGTGTTCTCTAAATGTGTATACTTACGCAAAGATAACAACAAATAGGTTGTGTGAGTTTAAGGCGCATTTATATTGAATTGCACATTGCGGTGGTTTTACTTGCCCTGACGGCTATTCTCGGTGATTTGATATCACTATCCGCGAGTGTATTGGTGTGGTGGAGATCGCTGATCGCCAGCGTGGGCATTGGTGTATTTCTCCTGATCACCGGAAAAATAAATATGGACTGGATACGGGCCCATAAAAAAATATATGCGCTGGGAGGAATGATTGCCGTCCACTGGATTTGTTTTTTTGGGTCGGTGAAACTGGCGAATGCGTCGACTGCATTGATTTGTTTTGCGACTATTTCCTTCTTTACTGCGATCATAGAGCCCTGGATTACGAAAAGAAAAAGACAGACGCATGAGTTGGTGTTTGGAGTTTTGGTTATTCCGGGCATTGTACTGATCGCCGGGCATGCAGAGGGCCAGGTGCTGATTGGTATAGTGCTTGGATTGGTTGCGTCCTTATTAATTGCAATCATCGCGAGCCTTGAAAAAAAATGGATTTTGGAAACAGATCCCGAGCATATGACCTTCATGCAAATGGCCGGTGCCTGGCTAGCGATGTGTGTTTGGTTGATCGGGGAATATTTTATAAAGGGGATAGAAAGGTTCATGCCTGGCGGAATGGATTTGATTTATTTATTGATCCTTGGACTTGTATGTACGTGTGTTGCCTGGATCCTGGCGGCGCGGGCCATCAGGATCATTACTGCATTTGATTCTATGATTGTAATTAATCTTGAACCGGTGTATGGCATTTTGCTGGCTTTGGTATTACTGAACGATGGAAAAGAACTGACATCGGGTTTTTATATCGGAGCTTCTATTATACTTGCATCCGTATTCATTCACCCCATCTGGCAATCAAGAGATGCTCGCCCCTGAAATTCAAAAATACCTCGACGACCACAGCAATATCGAAGATGCTGAATTGCAAGAAGTGGAGCGCAATACACATTTGCATACCATAGCCCCACAAATGCTGAGCGGAAGCATGCAGGGTAGGTTTCTCACGATGATGACTTCATTGATCCGGGCTAAAAATGTCCTGGAGATCGGGACTTTTACCGGTTATGGTTCTATTTGCCTGGCCAGGGGAATTGAAAGAGGAGGAAAACTGGTCACGATTGATGTAAATCCGGAGTTTTCCTTTTTGGTCAGGAAGCATTTGGAAATAGCGGGTGTTGAAGATCGGGTTGAGCCTTTGATCGGTGATGCATTAAAAATAATCCCGGCAAGAAAAGAGATTTGGGATCTTGTTTATATCGATGCCAATAAGCAGGAATATGTTGAATATTACAATGCTATAATTGATCGCGTTCGTGCAGGTGGCTTAATTTTAACGGATAATGTGCTATGGAGTGGAAAGGTCGTGAATGAGCCGGATGATGCGGATGCAAAAGTGATCAACAGATATAATAAGATGCTGGTGGAGGATGATCGGGTTGATGTTATTATGTTGCCGATCAGGGATGGGCTTTCGGTGGCGAGGAAAAAATAGCATGGAGCATGGAGCATGGAGCATGGGGCAAAATGCAACATTTGTGTAGGGGCTGACCTGTGTGTCTGCCCACGAAGTAGGGGCAGAAGGCAGGCAATAGGTAAATTGGTAATAAGCAAATTGACAATAGGCAATAGACAATGTGCAAATTGTAACATTTGTGTAGGGGCTGACCTGTGTGTCTGCCCACGCAGTAGGGGCAGAAGGCAGGCAATAGGAAAATCGCATATGCCTAACAATTTATTCGTGTAATTCTTGGCAAAAAAAATGAAGAGTGAAAAGTGACACTTCGACTCATCTCGAACAAGTTCGTATGATGCAGCTCAGTGCAAGAGAGTGAAAAGTGAAAAGTTGAGTTAATAGGCGAAATTCACGGTAAGAAGTTATTTAATGGAAAATGTACCTGTTTACATCAGTATAGCTTTCGGGCTAACGACTTTATTAACGGTGTGGCTTTTTTACAGGGTTTCAGGGAATTCGCTGAAGACATTATTGATCTTGCTTGGATGGCTTATGATCCAGGCTAAAATATCCTCATCAGGATTCTACCAGGTCACAAATACGATTCCGCCAAGGTTTATCCTGATGGCACCACCTGCGATACTTTTTATCATTGGGCTTTTCATCACGCCAATGGGGAGAAAATATTTAGACACCCTGGATGTGAAAGGGCTGACGATTTTGCATATTGTGCGCATTCCGGTTGAACTCATTTTATTTTCCTTATTTCTCTATAAAGTGGTTCCACAGCGAATGACATTTGGAGGAATGAATTTGGATATCCTTGCCGGATTGAGTGCTCCATTTGTTTATTATTTCGGATTTGTAAAACATATACTGAATACAAAAGTAATTTTGATCTGGAATTTTATTTGCCTGGGCCTTTTGATAAACATTGTACTCAACGCAGCTTTCTCTACACCATCTCCATTCCAGCAGTTTGCCTTTGATCAGCCGAATATTGTCATATTTTATTTTCCATTCGTTTGGTTGCCTAGCTTTGTCGTGCCAATAGTCTTCCTGTCCCATCTGGCTTCGATTAGAAAATTAATTAAATCTTGAGTGT
Organism: Saprospiraceae bacterium; assembly: GCA_039930325.1. Lineage (GTDB taxonomy): Bacteria > Bacteroidota > Bacteroidia > Chitinophagales > Saprospiraceae > Opimibacter. The sequence goes on along the minus strand of JBDSPM010000430.1, from coordinate 7,615 downwards.
AATAGCGTAAGAGTGTAAGAACGTAAGAGTCTAAGATCGTAAGAATTTCAAACAGAGTTTAGCTGGGCAGGTATTTTTGGATCAACAAAAGATTCACTACCTTATATTGGCACCTATGATAAAACTCCACATACCTATTATGCTTTAGGATTTGGCGGCAATGGAATTACGTTCAGTATCATCGCAGCCGAAATCATTCGCGATATGATCCTGGGCAAAAAAAATGCGGATGCTCCTCCGTATGCTTTCAACCGGTAGTCTTTTTATTAGTCTATTTTTGTGGGATGGCAGGAATGTATGTTCATATTCCTTTTTGTAAGAAGGCATGTACGTATTGTAATTTTCATTTTTCTACTTCGTTTCAAATGAAAGATGAATTGATCAATGCGATTGTAAGTGAGATTGAACTTCAGCGGGAATATTTGGGAGGACAGGAGGTCAGTACTATTTATTTTGGTGGAGGAACACCTTCGGCAATACCTGCAGATGATATCCGAAAAATCATAGAAGTTATCCGGCAAAATTATTTTGTTGCTCCAAATGCAGAAATTACTCTTGAAGCAAATCCGGATGATATTCGGAGTGGGACACTAAAATCCTGGAAAGAAACCGGAATAAACAGGCTAAGCATTGGAATCCAGGCATTCCAGGAAAATTTGCTGCGGGCATGGAACAGAAGCCACACTTCTGATCAGGCAAAGGCTGCAATCCAATTGTCTCAAAATGCGGGATTTGAAAACATCACTGCGGATCTTATCTATGGTGGGCCTGGTTTATCAGATGAAGATTGGATAAAAAATATAAATACTTTAATCCGAAGTGGTATTCCGCATATTTCAAGTTATGCGCTGACTGTTGAAAAAGGAACGGCTCTATCGCACCAGATTGACACCGGAAAAGTTATTGCACCGGATGATGAGCAAGGAAACAGGCAATATTCAATTTTACAATCCATCTTAAAAGTGAATGGTTTTGAACAATATGAGGTGAGCAATTTTTCTCTGCCGGGAATGAATTCCAGGCATAATACAAGCTATTGGTCAGGAAAGCATTACCTGGGAATCGGTCCTTCAGCACATAGCTATGATGGAATCTCTCGTCAATGGAATGTTGCAAATAATATTAAATACATTCAATCCATAAAAGAAAAATTAATTCCATTTGAAAAAGAAATATTGACTGAAATACAGCGATACAATGAATTAGTGATGACAGGACTGAGAACATCAAACGGAATCGATAACCGAAGAGTGAGTGAAATAGGTGAAAAATTTGCTTTTTATCTTGATGAAGAGTGCATAAAACGTGAAGGGAAAATTATTAAAAATGAATTGGGCAATTGGATGCTCAAACCCGAATATTATTTTTTTGCTGATGGGATTGCGGCGGATTTGTTTTTTGCCCCCTAGCCCCCTGATGGTTCGACTTGCTCTTCTCAACCTTTTACTACAGCTCACCAACCGGGGGAAATGTGATAATTTGGCAATATGACAATGTGATAATGTTGTAATATGGAGTCAGAGAAAGTGATATCGAATCTGCAGTCTAAAAACTGCTTTCAGGGAAATTAACTTGACAAAGATTTTTATGATTTCGGTGGATCCGGATTTGCAAAATCCGGATATCGGTTTTTTGTTTTTTGACCTGCGGTCAAAAAACAATTATATTTTGGAAATTAATATTCCGAGTAATTCTATGGCGGCTTCTGCAATTACAGTGCCGGGCCCAAAAATAGCGACGACGCCTTGTTTTTTCATCAGATCATGATCCTGCTCTGGGATGATGCCGCCGACGACTACGAGGATGTCTTCTCGACCAAGTTCCTTTAAGGCTTTGAGGGTTTCGGGCACTAAAATTTTGTGGCCGGCTGCGAGTGAGGAGATACCTAATATATGTACATCATTTTCAGTTGCCTGATTCGCGGCTTCCTGGGGTGTCTGGAATAAAGGGCCGATGTCTACATCCCAACCAAGATCAGCAAAACTAGTCGCGATTACTTTTGATCCCCTGTCGTGTCCATCCTGTCCTAGCTTTGCAACCATGATACGCGGACGACGGCCTGCCTGAATTGCAAACCTGTCCGATGCTTTTCTTGCCTGTTGGAAAGTGTCATTCATGCTAAGCTCTTTGGCATATACACCTGAAATGAGGGATGGTGATGCAATATACCGACCAAAAACTTTTTCCATGGCATCGCTTATCTCTCCAAGTGTGGCACGATGTCTTGCCGCAATTACTGCGGCGGCAAGAAGATTACCATTTCCGGTGCGGGCTATTTCTATCAGATCATCGAGTGATGACTGAACCCGCTGTTGGTCACGCTCACTTTTTACTTTTTTTAATCTTGCCCATTGCGATTGGGTTACTGCCGTATTATCAACTTCCAGTAATTTCAAAGGAGCATTGTCCTCGGGAATAAAAATATTCACGCCAACAATTTTCTCTTTATTAGCATCAATTCTTGCCTGGCGTCTTGCCGCAGCCTCTTCAATGCGCATTTTGGGAATATTGGTTTCCATAGCCTTCGCCATGCCTCCCAATTCTTCCACTTCCATTATATGTTGCCATGCCTTGTGAATAAGTTCATCCGTCAATTCTTCGACATAGTCAGACCCTCCGTATGGATCTATCAGGTGAGTGATGCCTGATTCCGTCTGAAGATATAATTGTGTATCACGTGCAATTGCTGCAGTTTGATCAGTGGGAAGTGCAAGCGCTTCATCCATTGCATTTGTGTGAAGTGATTGTGTTCCACCCATCACGGCTGACATGGCTTCAATTGTTGTACGGGCAATATTGTTATAAGGATCCTGTGCCGTAAGCGACCAGCCACTTGTCTGGCAATGTGTGCGAAGCGCAAGTGATTTGGGATCTTTCGGGTTAAACCGTTTTATGATTTCAGACCAGATGACACGTGCTGCACGCATTTTAGCTACTTCCATGAGATGATTCATGCCTATACCCCAGAAGTAAGAAAGTCGCGGTGCAAAATCATCGATATCCAATCCTTCCGCAATACCGGTGCGTACATACTCCCATCCATCTGCGAGTGTGTATGCAAGTTCGAGTTCAGCGGTCGCTCCTGCTTCGTGCATATGGTATCCGGAGATGCTGATTGAATTAAATTTGGGCATGTTCGAAGCGAGATAAGAAAAAATATTTCCAACAATTCGCATCGATGGTTTGGGAGGATAGATGTACGTGTTCCTCACCATAAATTCTTTCAGGATATCATTTTGGATTGTACCGGTAAGATCTGCGAGTGAGACACCTTGTTCCTCTGCTGTTACAATAAAAAATGCCATAATTGGAATGACGGCGCCATTCATAGTCATGGAAACAGACATCTTATCGAGAGGTATCTGATCAAACAGGATTTTCATGTCTTCGACGGTATCTATGGCGACTCCTGCTTTCCCGACATCCCCGATGACGCGCGGATGATCGGAATCATATCCCCGGTGAGTGGGAAGATCGAATGCAACGGAAAGTCCTCGTTGTCCTGCTGCAAGATTACGTCGATAAAATGCATTGCTGTCTTCTGCAGTTGAGAAGCCTGCGTATTGCCTGATAGTCCATGGACGAATCAGGTACATCGTTGAGTAAGGTCCTCTGAGAAATGGTTGAATACCTGAAACATATCCTCTCAATGGTGAAGTTCCTTCGGGTTTAGAAGAATTTTCGGACCAGTCCCATTTAAGGTTATGATGATCTGCAGGTTTAGGCATGTGTAATATTAGGGAGATTCCGGTAATGATTGATTTTGCCTTTTAACATAAAGAATGCGAAGACAGGGATGCCTGATGTTAGATGCCAGATACCAGATGCAGTACTTGATGCAAGCCATATACAGTATTTAAATACGGTGGGAGCAAGCCCCACCTTAACAGTTTTTAACTACGGTGGGGCAAGCCCCACCTTAACAGTTTTTGATTACGGTGGGGGCAAGCCCCACCTTTACACAAATTTCCATCTTATTAATATGATCGTGAACTTGCAGGGCTTGCCCCTGCGAAGTACTTATGACATATTAATATGATGGTGACTTGCAGGGCTTGCCTCTGCAAAGTACTTATGACTTATCACTCATCTATCATTCGCGATTTTACCTTAGTTTTGCACCTCATTTAACAGAAACTTCGCTTTGGTTATATACGAAAAACACATACTGGCTAATGGCCTTTGTGTGCTGATTCACCAGGATAAAAACACGCCGCTGTCTACAGTGAATGTGTTGTATAAAGTAGGGTCACGGGATGAATCTCCTGAAAAGACGGGCTTTGCGCATTTGTTCGAGCACCTGATGTTTGGTGGTTCGATGCATGCCGCTTCATTTGATGATCCGATCCAGCTGGCGGGAGGTGACTGTAATGCATTTACCAATTCGGATATCACTAACTTTTACTGTACACTTCCTGAGGTGAATGTGGATACTGCATTGTGGCTTGAAGCTGATCGCATGCAATATCTCAATGTCAATCAGAAATCACTGAGTGTGCAGCAGCAGGTGGTGACCGAAGAATATAAAGAAACCTGCATTAATCAGCCTTACGGAATGGTCTGGCATATGCTATCAGATCTGTGCTACAAAGTGCATCCTTACCGATGGCCGACGATTGGAAAGAAAATAGAGCACATTGCTGATGCAAAGCTTGAAGATGTGCAATCTTTTTACAATAATTTTTATGGCCCAAATAATGCGATTATTTCAATAGCCGGGCCTACTGATCCGGCTGTGATTCTTGAGAAGGTAAAGACTCAGTTTGAGTCAATTCCGACGAGACCAATGGTGCGCATCCCAAGATTAGAGGAACCTTCTCAGACTGACACGAGGTTACTTGAGGATGAGGGGAAATATCCTTCTTCGGTGCTTTATCTCACATGGCAGATGGATGGCCGGAGTGGGGCTGATTATTATGCATATGATTTGCTGAGTGATGTGATGAGCCTTGGCAGGTCCGCGGTGTTTTATCAACGGATGGTGAAAGTGTTGAAGGTGTGTGCGCACATGGATGCTTATATCACAGGTTCTGAAGAAAAGGGGTTGTTCATCATGGAACTCAGGCCTGCAAAAGATATTTCGATGGAGGCTATGGAAGCTGCATTGTGGGATGAACTGGAAATACTGCAAAAAAATGCGATACCGATTTCGATACTTCAAAAATTGAAGAATAAAAATGAAAGCTCGGTTTGTTTTTCAAATGTGAGTGCTGCTCATAAGGCTACGAATCTTGCCTACTATGAATCTTTGGGTGATGCAAATCTGATCAATACTGAAGCTGACCGAATTGGTGAGCTAACGATCGATGATGTTTTCCGTGTGGTGAATCATCTCAGGAAGGACAATGTGAATACAATGCGGCTGATTGGGAATGGAGCTGAAGTTGAATTGCCGGTGGAAGAGGATGAGGAGGAGGATGACGAATAAGTTTGCCCCCTGCCCCCTGATGCTTCGACTTGCTTTACTCAACCATGTGCTACAGCTCAGCAACCAAGGGGGACTATTAAAAATAAAATTTATTATCTATTAATTTATGGCTGAAGAAAGTACTATTTTCAGAATGACCTGAGTATTAGTCTTTTGATTTTGTATCGCTGCGTAGTACATTCCATTTGGCAAATTTCTAAGATCCACTTTAAATGTGCCGGAATCAATTACTTGGTATGCTCCAATTTGCATTCCCATCAAATCATAGATTTGAATCCGGCCAGTAAAATTTGTGCCCAAGTCAAAATTTACTATTCCATCTGTTGGGTTTGGATATGCTTTAAATTCTCCCTTTACTGTTGGATTCAAAGAGGTAGTGAATGCTTGCATTCCAAGATCACTTCCCTTAAAGCAATAATACTTTACAGCGCTATTCTGTACAGGACCAAGCTTTTTTGTGTAAGCCCCTATAATGAAAAATCCGTCATCGTATAATTTTTTGACTTCAATTTGTCGAGTAAATACTTCATCTGCAACCGCAGAAGTAAGAGAGGATATGTATTGAAATGAATCAGAATTATGATTCAATTTGAGAATGTCAAAGCCGTATCTACCAGTCCTTGATGGGGACCCCATGAAATAATCATAGTCATCAGAAGTATATATAATCCTTAAGAAATTATAAATATTACCAGTCTCAGTACTATTAGGTATATCATGAACAATATTACCTTCATGATCAAGACACAATAAATACGCAGTTTTAGATTGAATGTCTTGGTTATAATAAGGTTGTGAAATATATATCTTATTATTAGTTACTTCAAACATAAATGTGGTGAAAGTTGATTCACCCCCGGGGATAAACTCCTCAATATTAATCCTTCTGAATACTCTAATATTCTTTAAATTCTTAATGCTAATCCAAACTAATTGTGCTTTTAATTTCTCAATTTGAATCTTGTCCTGAAAAAATAAAGCTACCAAAGTAGTATCATCTAATTTTTGAATCAATGGTGGTTGATTAAACGCGCCAATATGAAGTGTATCTGAGGTCTGATAAAGAATTGAAGTTTGGGACAAGGTGTCTATAATATCCTGTTGATCATTTAATTTATAAAAATTGTAACCAAAGACCAGTCCACCTTTAGTCTCAACACCAATTTGATCAAGTAAGAGGTAACTTGAATCAATCTTTAATGGAAAAAAATTAAGATATGGTGGCACAATATCTCTTATACTATCATGTCCGATAATTGTCCTTATTAAATCCCCGGATTGAAAATCGAATATTTTACGCACAAAGTTTGACTTTCCCCCACCGGAATTCCAATAAGCAAGAGATGGATTAAGGTAAGGCCCAAACCGTTTAATTCCTGTCATTTCCAAGTTGCCATCCGCACGCAAGTACACATCTTTATAAAAATCCTGAAATCCATTATTATAGTAGGTGCTATAGTTTTGCCATTTGGTTACTCCAGATTGGATATCAAGTTTTTCCAGTATATATCCATATAATTCTGCATTATAATTTATGCATAAATGTTCCAGGACTAAATCATTATTAAAACGATAACATTTGAATGGGTTTACTACAGTATATTTATTAATATCTGGTTGAATGCCAACATCATAATAAGAAGTATCCCAGATTATGTGTTCCCAGAGTGGCTGGGCTTCAACAAATTGAATTTTTATAGGATCAGGCTGTGAATAAGTACTAGCCCTGAATAAAAAAAAGAAACAAATGAAGTATGTAGTAGCGGGTTTCATAACCTCAATTTTAAACGCATTAATAAAATTTAAATATAACCCAATGTAATCTCAAACCTATCACCAATTCTGGTGAGAAGCCAAATAACACCTCCTTAAAACAACTTCTTTAACTATTCTCTTCGATATTATCAATATTTCAATTGTGCGTGATCGACCACATTCAGCGGATTAGCCAGTTTAATATTTGCCTGGAAGGAAATCCGATCGAACCAGCGGTCTTTGACAGTGTAGGTAATGCCATCGAGTATATCACGACTTTCAATAATCGGAATATATATCTCAAAAACGTCCTTTAAAGGGACTATTGCTATTCCTCCGCTATAGCTCAATGCCACCTTTTCTGTCACCGCATTTTGAAAAAAAGTAGCATCCATATAAGCGTGGATAAAAGGAACAGGTGAGGCAACACTC
>JBDSPM010000429.1:0-10303 GCA_039930325.1 Saprospiraceae bacterium | reverse complement strand
TAATTCTGCATGTGATGTTGCCCTTGAATTATTCTATCGTGGTGCCGAGGTCACGATGATCATCAGATCAGATACAATCAGTGATCGCGTGAAATACTGGATTAAACCCAATATAGAAAACCGGATCAAAGAAGGATCCATAAAAGCCTATTTTAATAGTCAGCTTATTGAAATCAAAGAAGATACTATTGAAATCAATACACCTGAAGGCAATCTCACTGTGCCCAACAATTTTGTTCTGGCCATGACAGGTTATCAGCCCGACTTTAATTTTTTAGAGAAAATTGGAATTACGTTTACAAATGATATTGAACCTGAATTGATTTACAATGAATTCACGCACGAGTCATCTGTCCCTGGACTCTATGTGGCAGGTGTAGTGTGTGGCGGAATGCGCACAAATAAATTTACTATTGAAAATGCACGAGAGCATTCTGGTAAAATCATACGTCATCTTGAAAGGGAATTTTAATCACCTTACAAAATTGGATGAAAGTCGCCTTTAGGGGATTTAGGGGCTATCGAAATATAAATCTCACTACCCGGTCTCAACGTAACCAGTGGCTTTTCCGCAACCTTTTTAGAAATCAGAGTAAAGTCCCACGTATTGACTATGGTAGTCAGAATCAGCTGCATCTCCATCATGGCGAAATGCTCACCAATACACAACCTCGGACCAGCACCAAATGCCATGTATGCCTCTTTATTCAGATTGGGGTCACTCCACCGATCGGGAATAAACTGATCCGGCTTTTCCCAATATGCAGGATTCCGATGAATGCCGCGAATGTAAATGACCCACACGGTTCCTTTTGGCAATAAAAATTCACCGACCTGATCCTCTTCGAGTGAAACCCGGTCCACGACCCATGCAGGAGGGTATAAACGCATGGATTCCTCTATGACATTTTTTATCAATTGAGCTTGGGTTTCATTTGTTGCATTCTGAAGCCGTGCATATTCATCCGGATGGTTCCCTAGTAAATAAATCATCCAGGACAATGCATTTGCAGAAGTTTCATGCCCTGCCACAAAAAGTATAAGGCACTCATCGATCAATTGATCATCTGTCATTCCCTCTCCTGTATCTTCATACCTTGTTTCCATCAGCATGGTCAGAAGATCATCAGGCATTGATGTGGAAGCACGCCTCTTTGTTACTATATCCCGAATCAATTCATTTGCACCCAGTGCAAGCCTGATATGTTTTGCCCTGATTCCACTTATTTTGTACCACCATCGTTTGTGCGGCTGACGAACCTCTCGGATAATATAAGCCTGTATCGTGCTGATCAGGTCACTTAACTCAGTCAACCCGCTCTCTTCGATATAATCACTGAAGAGGGCTCTGGCTATGATGCGGAAAGTGAGCTGATTCATCTCCCTGTAAGCGTCCAGCATCATCCGGCCTGAAGATTTAATCCTCCAGCTCACCATACCGGCTTCAACTTCGGTTCGCATCAAATTCTGTAGCGATTCAATTCTTTTCCTGTGAAATCCTGGCTGAATTAATCTTCTTTGGCGAAGCCAGTCATCACCGGTATTCGTAAGCAAACCTTTCCCTAAATACTTAGCCAGAATCTCAGATACGATTTCAGATTTTTCATATGCACGGTGATGCTTTTGTAATATATATCTGGCTACTTTTGGATCAATCGTCAGCACCGCTTTCTGAACACCCCCCATATAAAAAGCATAGGTCGTACCTAATTTGCCAAGTGCCTGGTCAAGAATTGGAAATGGATTTTTAATAAATCGTCCTGCATTGATGAGCGATCTGTAGCGACTCGCCACAGGTGGATATTTTGCAGAAGAATTCATCATCATTTATATTTTAAGAATTCGTGTTAATTCGTGTAATTCATACCTATCATTATTGTTTCCTCCCATAAATGTTAAATAAAAAATAGCTCAATTTAATTTGCGTCAATCAGCGAAATTAGCTGCAAATAAATAGTAATGCTTTTGTATTCTTCGCCTTCTTAATTCCCCCATTTAGTGGTAAGGGGGCAAACCTATTCAGGAGGTTAAGGGGGCAATTATTTCAAATGCTTCAGCGATATGCACAGCTTTTCTTTGCGCAAAATCAGCAATCTGATGCCTGCAGCTAAATCCATTCGCAATTACCATCGCATCAGGCTTAGCTTTGATGGCAGGGATTAAAACTCGCTCTGCCATTTTTTTTGAAATATCATAATGTTTCGATTCATAACCAAATGATCCAGCCATACCACAACAGCCGCTGTCTATTTCCTGGTAATTTACATCCGGCCACACTGAAAATATTTCCTTCACGGAACTCATTCCATAGATTGATTTTTGATGACAGTGTCCATGCACCAGTATATCCGTTTTCTTAGGTTTGATGAGAGCAGACGAATTTTTATTCATTCTTAAAACGTCTAACAATACTTGCTCAAAAGGTTTAATCTTTTTCAATGCGTTTGCCAGCAATTCATCTTCTATTAAATCCGGGATATCATCGGTCCACGCAGATGCACAACCAGGCTCCAAGACTCCGATAGGAATATTTTTATTCAACCATGGGCGAATTTTTTCAAGTGCGGGTTTAATTTTTTGCACAGCTTCTTTTAAGAATCCATGAGAGATGCGAGGCCGTTGACAGCATCCCGCGTCAAGTAACATCACTCGTTGTCCCAGTGCTTCAAGCAGGCGAACAGCAGCAATTCCAGATTCAGGTTGATGACACTGAGTGTAGGTATCCGTAAGAAGAATAATATCGGGGTCCTTGTTGGGCTCTAAACTATGATTTTGTCGATGCGATTGTGTCCAGAGCGTTGTTGCATATTTGGGAAGCCTTCTCCTTGGATCCATACCAATTGATTTCATTACTACGTGCCTTATTCCTGTGAGATTTTGAAGCACGTTGATTACTCCCGCTTTTCTGCCGGCAAACTTCCTGGCGAGATCAGCACTTCTTCCAATCATCCGGTCTTTGAGCGATACTCCATTATGATCAAACTGGTATTGCATGACCTCTCCTTTAAGGCGTGCCATATCTACACTGCTGGGACATTCTGCTTTACAGGCTTTACAGGATAAGCATAGATCGAGAATTTCTGGTAGATCTTTATTAGCCAATCCATCTTCTAATTGTCCTGACATCGCAAGGCGTAAAGCATTGGCACGGCCACGGGTTGAATCTCTTTCATCCAGCGTCACCATAAAACTGGGACACATCGTACCATATGAAATCTTTCTACACGCACCAAGTCCTGAACATTGGTGCACAGCCGTATGAAAGTTATGTTGCTCCCGATATTTGTACACCGAATCAAATGGCAAGTCATGATACAGGGCACCGTATCGCAGATGGCTATCGATCGGGGGTGCATCTACAATCTTTTCAGGATTAAGAAGGTGATTTGGATCGAATAGTGCTTTCGTTTTCTTAAACCCTTCGTAAATGACATCGCCATAAAATTCCCGCAAATAACTGCTACGCACCAGTCCGTCTCCATGCTCACTGCTCCAGGATCCTTTGTAAAAAAGCACAAGCTGAAATACCTCGTCTGCTATTATTTTAAAAAGATCAATATCCTCCTGCAACCTTAAATCCAAAATGGGTTTGATGTGAATGACACCAACACTTGCATGGGCATAATAATCAACTCCTACATTTTTTGATTCGCATATATCTACAACTTTTGCAATAAAAAAATCCAGATGTTCGAGCGGTATCGCTGCATCTTCTATAACGGGCACGCCCTTTTTATCAGTTGGTTCGCCGAGCAATAACCCCAGTCCTCTTTCCCTGATACCCCATACATCATGAAATGTTTTTCCTTCAGGATAATAATCATGCGCATATCCGAATCCTTGCGATTGCAAGTCAGCATGCATTGCCTCTGCTCTTGATTTTAATTCTTCAGGACTATCTCCGTAAAATTCTATAATCTGTATTGAATCGGGGTCACCTTTCAGAAACCCACACATCGAAGCAGTTTCAATATTTTTCCTGCTGTAACTTATTAACAGCCTGCTTAGGATTTCAACCGCAGAAGGATTGTATTTTACCATCGTAATAGTTGCCTTGATGGCATCCAATGCGCGATCAAACTGAACGACACTAAGTCCTTTGAATTTTGGTAGCTCTACAAGGCTTAGCTTGGCTTCCAATATTATCCCCAAAGTGCCTTCACTTCCAATAATAATCCGGTTCAGGTCACCATACCCCGAAGAAATAAAATCATCAAATGCGTAGCCTCCCACTCTTCGCATAGTTTTAGGATAACGTTGTTGCACTTCTTTTTCCAAAGGCAAAACAATGTCCATCATCTTCTGGTAATAGATGCGATCATCATCAGAGCTTTCTATTTTTTTTTGCAATTCATCAATTGACATTGCTCTTGTGGTGATAATGCTTCCATCGATCAGCATGACTTTTAATTCAGTGACATGATCGCCGGTTTTACCATATAGTATACTTTTTGTACCGGACGAATTGTTTGCAACCATGCCACCTATTGTAGCACGGGTCCCGGTGGCAGGATCCGGTGCAAATTCAAGTCCTTTTGGTTTCAGAAATTTATTTAGTTCAAATCGGATAACACCAGGCTGTACTGTAACAATATTATTTTCGAAAGCCAAAATTTTATTCATGTACTTCGAAAAGTCAATGATGATAGCTTCAGCTACGGTTTGTCCTGCTAAGCTTGTACCACCCCCTCTTGCTAATATCGGAACCTTAAATTGATTTGCAATTCTAAGGCAGGTCTTTACATCTTCTTCATCCCTTACACAAACGACAGCTAAAGGTGTGATTTGATAAACACTCGCATCTGTAGCATAGATGCCTAGTGTCACGGCGTCGTAATAAACATCCCCCCGGATATCCTGTATCAATTCAAAAATAAATCCTGTAGGGTCTGAATTCATGACTTTAGGTGTACTGAAGATATATTTTCACCTTATTATCCCAATTCATCTTTCCTTCGTCAACTAACTTAGCAATGGAGGCGGTCAGAAATGCTTTTGTATTTGAGGCAATTGAGAAGAGTGTATTTTGATCTACTTTATCATTTTTTCCTTCTTCCAATACGCCATATCCCCTTGATAGAATCACCTTTCCATCTTTAATAATCCCTAACGACATTCCGGGCACATGAAATTCTTTTCGACACTTATCAATCAGCTCATCCCAATTGACGTCCTGTGCATGCACAAGTGAGCTGTGCAATAAAATAAACAGGATAAAGGATAAATATTTAAAATAATTCTTCATTGTGAGTGGTGAGAAGTGAGTGAGTTGAGAAAATATCTGGATGATTATTAATTGCCCCGGGATTTATCCCGGGGGATAAGTTTAAGGAATGTTTGGGCTTTAGCCAACAGCATCAATTCCAAATGGCTGAAGCCAGTGTAGTTGTCATATATATCCCCATGCTAAAGCATGGGGCAATTAGAAATCTTTCCTGAATTAATATTCAGGTTCCCTATTTTGCCATCTATTACTTGCTCTTCATTTTGCTTTGCCGCAATTTCTACTGGTTAACGTAAATTAATCCATACATTCTATTGAATCATTCGCCACAAACAAAAATTTTCCAATAATGGCCCCACTGTCTTGTTTGCCGAAGCCTTGGCGAAGGCAAATCCTCTGCCCTATGCCTCTTTCCTAATCGAGTCCTAAAATCTTTCTATTCGTTTTTCGGTCAAAATCACCACCGGCGAAATCATCAAATGCGCGTTGTGTGAAATTGATCATATGGTTTTTTATAAAAGGGGCGCCTTCTGCAGCACCTTGTTCACTATCCTTGATACAGCATTCCCATTCAAGCACTGCCCATCCCTCGTATTCATATTGGGCCAGTTTGCTGAAAATGGAGCCAAAATCAATCTCTCCATCACCCGGGCTACGGAATCGTCCTGCCCTGTCTATCCAGTCCTGGTAGCCACCATACACACCATTTGTTCCATCGGGATTGTATTCCGCATCTTTTACATGAAACATCCGGATGCGGTCTTCATACAAATCAATAAATTGCAGATAATCCATTTGCTGGATCACAAAATGGCTCGGATCATAATTGAGACAAATGCTCTCATGTTCATGACACTCATCCAGAAATCGATCAAAGCTGGCGCCATCGTGTAAATCTTCCCCCGGATGCAATTCAAAGCACAAATCAACATCATGCTTTTCAAACTCTCTTACAATGGGCATCCATCGATTGGACAATTCTGTAAAGGCTTCTTCAATTAAACCCTGTGGTCGCTGTGGCCATGGATAAACGTAAGGCCATGCCAACGCACCTGAAAATGTTACATGTGCATTGAGTCCCAGATTAGCACTTGCTCTTGCAGCAAGCCTTAGCTGGTCTATGGCCCATTCCGTCCTTGCTTTTGGTTTTCCTTTTACTTCCTGCGGTGCGAATGTGTCAAACAACACATCATAGGCTGGATGAACGGCTACTAATTGTCCCTGGATATGGGTTGATAATTCTGAGATTTCCAGTCCATGTGATTTGATCTTTCCTTTAAGCTCATCACAATACGTTTTACTTTCTGCGGCTGTTTTCAGATCAATCAACCATGGATCAAGTGTAGGCATTTGAATGCCTTTATAACCATGACCGGCTGCCCATCCACATATTCCTTCAAGGCTGTTGAACGGCGCTTCATTTCGAATATACTGTGCAAGAAAAATAGCGGGCCCTTTCATGTTAAAGAAGTTATATAATCGATGCAACAATATAATTGAAAGTGACCAACCTCAAAAGGAAACTATGCAGACAGAGTGAATAACTATATTGAACTTCTCTTTTTCTATTTTTATCCTATGAGCTCAACAGATAAATCAAATTATGTTGAAGATGTATATGAAGTCGTGAGATCCATTCCAAGGGGAAGAATAAGCACGTATGGCGCTATAGCTGATTTTTTAGCTCTTGGATCAGCCCGGATGGTGGGTTGGGCGCTCCGCCAATCAAGTGTAATGGACGGCCCAATCCCGGCTCATCGAGTGGTCAATCGACAAGGATTGCTCAGCGGCAGACTCCATTTTCCTGATCCTAAATACATGCAAAGAGCTCTTGAAAAGGAAGGCATCAAGGTAAAGAACGACATGGTAGTAGATTTTAAAAAGCATTTTTGGCACCCAGCCGAGAATATGCTGTGAAAGGGTGAAAGGGTAAAAAGGTGAAAGGGTAAAAAGGTAAAAGGGTAAAAAGGTGAAAGGGTTTGACTATTGGCGGCAGCTTTGTCTCACATCTCATGTCTCCAATCTCATCTTCACGCTCTTGCACTGAGCCCCATCATACGAACTTGTTCGAGATGAGTCGAAGTGTCACTTTTCACTTAAAACAAGTCTGTTTTTACGTCATAATATTGACGAATTTTACTACTTTTGTAGTAAACTAAGGCTTATCTAACATATGCTTTCACAGAATCTTCAATATTTAAGGCGCAAATCAGGCCATTCTCAGCAGGAGTTAGCAGATCAACTTGAGATCCCCCGCACCACTTGGAGTGGCTATGAGCTTGGAAAAGTTGAGCCTAATATCACCATGCTCCAAAAGATATCCGCTTTTTTCAACCAGTCGGTTGACAGGCTGCTCAGCGAAAGGATAGATTTTGATGCATTCGAAATCACCCGCGACGATCACCTCCGGGTCCTGGCGATTACGATGGATCAGGATCAGCGACAGAATATAGAGCTTGTCTACGCCAAGGCAGAGGCCGGATATCTGGACAGCTTTCAGGATCCTGAATTCATCGGCGAGTTGCCTAAAATGTACATTCCCAATTTGCCTACCGGTAGTTATCGTGCATTTGAGATTCGGGGTGACTCGATGTTGCCTATGCCATCAGGTTCGCTTGTCATCTCAAAGTATGTAGAGACGTTATCAGATCTGAAGGACGACAAAACATATGTAATCATCACCGAGAGAGAAGGCATAGTGTATAAGAGAGTACGCAATCATAAAGATCAAAAATGCCTCACGGCCATTTCTGATAATGAGATTTATGCGCCGTATACCATATCGTATTCTGACATTCGGGAGATATGGCGTTATCATGCCCATATCGTGTATTCCGATGCAAGACAGCAAAAGACAGATTGGCTGCAGGAAACCGTGATGGACATGCAAAAGAAGCTGGCCCAAATGGAAAAGAAAATGTAGAAAAAAGGCTCCCTGGGGAGCCTTTTCATTTTATTTTATCATTTCTTACTTACTGAACTTCCGTCGAAGGTCTGGGCAATTGTACCCACACATCATCACCAGCTCTGTCAATGGGCAATTGATTTAATCGGCCATATCTTCTCATATCAATCCAACGGTGACCTTCAGCGTAGAGGGAATAACGGCGTTGCTTCAGCATCTCGTCGGTGAGTGCTGCATCATCAGTAGCACCTCCATAATTCGGCAAACCGTGTACATTCCGGATGACATTCAGGTCTTCAACTGCACCGGCATTATTACTTCCTATTCTTGCTTCGGCACGGATGAGGATAAGCTCTTCATTACGTATAAGCCAGATCGGAGATGACAAAGTGGGATATACTACTACATCATAATTACCGGTAAGTCCATCAAGTGCGATCGTATCCCGTAAAGCCACTTTTGAAATACGATCATCGCCTGGTTCGATATCAGCTACATAAGAAGGATGTGCGACTAACGCTTCGGATTGATTTGGAGAGCGGAATACTTCGTTCACCAACTCACCACTTGCTGAAGAATACGTCCTGAACGGTCCGGCGTACAAATCTCCGGCCACATCAAGAAACGACTCATTCAGATATCCAATGGCAGCACTTTTATTGCCCTGATACACCGCAATTCTGGCCTGCAAGCCTTTTACAAATTGCCTGAATGTAGCTGGTGTATTAAATCCGGCAAACCCTCTGGATAATGTAAATGGGAAACTAGTACCTGCAGCACCTAATTCAGTTGAAGCTGTTTCAAGCAAACTCTGGATAGCTGTAAGACAATCTGCATAGATCTCTATAAATGGCCCCAGATGATCAGGATCAGCAACATCCACCCTGATTCCATTTTGGTATTGCATATTGAGGGCCAGATGCAATTCATAGGCCTGAAGAGCATGTGCAAATCCATTATATCCATTGACCTCTTCTGTGGTAAGACTTAGCTTCGTTGCGTTATTGGCTACCGCCTGTAGAAGAATATTCGTGTTGCGTATCGTGATATATCTACCAGAATATGGCCTTGTTCCATAGAATCCGGCATTATCCAAAACAGATTCTGCACGGCCCAGAAGTTCTCCTGTGTAGCGAGGATCAGCCGAGGTAAAGAGATACAAATCACGTCCGATAATTCCGGTGGCGAAATAGTAAAAATTGATTTGTTTTCCCAGAAGAGCCTCTGATCCGGTTACGACTAATTGGAGATCACTCCGGGAAGCATTATTTACAATGGCCTCAAGGCTGGGTCCATTCGGATCGAGAATTTCATCGATTTTACAAGATGAAAATCCCAACAGGATGATCGCTATAAAATAGAGATAAAAGGATCTTATATAATTCATATGCTTATTCATGATTTCGTATTTATAGATTGACATTGGATTAAAATTCGGCTATGACATGAAAATCAAATCGTTTCGAAGAAGGAAAAGGATTCACTTCCACTTGAGTTGAAAGGCCACCAGATCCAAAATTTGAAACTTCGGGATCATAGCTGTTGTATTTGAAAATGTTAATCAGGTTTGTTCCGGAAAAGCCAACCTTTAACTTAACATCTTTAACAAATTCTTCAGGAAGTGTATAGTACAGTCCCACTTCTCTCATACGAAGGTAAGAGGCATCTTCAATCATCACATCGCTATTCACACCTATCTGAGATACCCGGTAAGGACCATTTCCCAATACTTGTGCAGGATCCAATTCTATATTGTCATAATCATGTGTTGTTCCACCGAGATCAAATAACAGTGTGGATAGATTGATTGCTTGTCCACCCTTCTTCCAGTGCCATAAAAATGCAAGATCAAAATTCTTCCATGTCAGCGTATTGAACCATGTCATTTGGAAATCTGGTTCGGCATCGCCATACACCACATATCCATCTGAATCCGGATTAGCTCCTACACCGATGATTTCTGTTGGGCTATGTCCTTCTTTAATTCTAAACTGTCCCAAAAAGTCTGCAAATCCACCTGTAGTATATGAAGGAACCAATAATTTGGTGACTTCAGCTTTATTCTTCCACCATCCCACTCGCGTATTCCAATGGAAATCGGATGAACGGATTACTTCGTAATCAGCACCTATCTCAAGACCTTTATTTTGTAGCTCGGCGGCATTCGTTACTCT
>JBDSPM010000428.1:0-2779 GCA_039930325.1 Saprospiraceae bacterium | reverse complement strand
TATTATTTTTTGGAAATGCAATAAAATCACGAATAGAGGTCTCGCCTTTCATCATGGCACACAATCGGTCAAAACCAAAAGCAATGCCACCATGTGGCGGCGCACCGAACTCGAACGCACCTAATAAAAATCCAAATTGAGATTCTGCCTGCTCAGGCGTGAAGCCAAGAAGCTTGAAATTTTTTTCCTGTAATGCGCGATCATGTATACGGATAGATCCTCCTCCAATTTCAACTCCATTGATCACAAGATCATATGCATCGGCACGAAGAGCCTTCATGGTTTCATGATCACCGTCCAGCATGCGGTCTATATCATTCGCTTTCGGTGATGTGAACGGATGGTGCATCGCATGAAAGCGTTCTGCATCTTCATCCCATTCCAATAGTGGAAAGTCAAGGACCCAAAGTGGTTTATAAATTTTAGAATCACGTAAGTCAAGACGTGTTCCCATTTCAAGACGAAGCTCATTAAGCTGTTTACGCACCCGGTCTTTTTCACCTGAAAGGATCAGAAGCATATCATTTAGCCCGGCACCAGCACGTTGTCCCCAAGTCTTTAATTCGTCTTCACTATAATATTTTCCGACAGAGCTTTTAATCGATCCATCTGCGGCGTATTTAATATTCACCATTCCCTTGGCGCCGATCTGAGGACGCTTCATCCATTCAGTCAGGTCATTGAGCATCTTATTTGAATAAGCTTCAGCCTGCTTTGGCACCAATATGCCAACTACCAATTCTGCTTCATCAAATACGCCAAACCCTTTTCCTTTCGCAAGGTCATTCAATTCAATGAATTCCATACCAAACCGTACATCAGGTTTGTCAGATCCGTACCTGCTCATGGCGTCATCATATGACATGCGGGGAAATACGCCAAGATCAATATTCAAAATAGAAGAGAACAGATGCCTGGTCAGCGATTCGAAAACATTTAGTACATCCTCTCTCGTGACAAAAGCCATCTCGCAATCGATCTGGGTGAATTCAGGCTGCCGGTCTGCCCTGAGGTCCTCATCCCTGAAGCATTTAACTATTTGAAAATACCGGTCCATGCCCGCCACCATCAGTATTTGCTTAAAGGTCTGTGGTGACTGAGGCAGGGCATAGAATTGCCCGGCATTCACTCTGCTGGGCACCACAAAGTCACGGGCCCCTTCCGGTGTGCTCTTGATCAGATTAGGTGTCTCCACTTCAACAAAACCTTCCCCTGACAGGAACTTACGTGTTTCCAGGGCGACTTTTGCCCTGAAGATTAATTTATCTTTTATCGGTGTCCTCCTGATATCGAGATACCGGTATTTCATTCGCAATTCCTCCCCGCCATCTGTCTCATCTTCTATTGAAAACGGGGGAACTTTGCTGGCGTTCAGTGTTTTTAGTTCGGTAACTACTATTTCGATATCACCGGTGGGCCTGTTGGGGTTTTTGCTGCTACGTTCGCGTACCGAACCACTCACCTGTATGACAAATTCACGGCCCAGCTTACGTGCCTGCTGACAAAGAGCCGCATCCTCTTCCATGTTGTATATGAGCTGCGTGATCCCGTACCGGTCCCGCAAATCAATGAAAGTCATGCCCCCCAAGTCCCGGGAGGCCTGGACCCATCCGCTTAATGTCACTTTGCTGCCCGCATCTGTCAATCGTAATTCTCCGCACGTATGAGTTCTGTACATTTCTTGTCCCTATTAGATTCTGGCCGACAAAAGTAATTCATTCAGCGTGAGAAAAGTGGAGATGGTTTTGCTTGTCTACATTTGATAGATGATTGTAACTATAGGTGTGATATGGTTCATTTCCGTAGGTATTCTTTCGCTTTATCATGTACTGATATTCGTTCCTAAAGCAAATACAGGACAGATCATCAATGATGAAAAACTTCCCGGGGCGAGTATCATCATTGCTATCCGGAATAAAGTGTCCCTATTTCTTCCAAATCTTATGGAAATCATCAGGCAGAATTATGAAGATTTTGAAATCATCATTGCCGATGATCATAGCGAACTGGGGGAAAGAAAAATCTTAGATCAATTTGTTTCTTCCTTCTCCAAAGTGAAAATTGTAAAAGCAGCACTACCCGGCAAAAAAAATGCGCTAAGAACAGGTGCTCATGCAGCCAATTTCGATATTCTTCTGTTTACAGATGCAGATTGTATTCCGGCCTCAGCGGATTGGATAAGAACGATGGTATCACAGAGCACGAAGTTTACTATTGTTCTTGGCTATTCACCCTATTTGAAAATGAAGGGATGGTTAAACGCGCTGATTCGATTTGAAACGGTGATGACAGGCATACAGTATATGTCATGGACAATGAAAGACAGACCTTACATGGCCGTAGGAAGAAATGTTTTATATCCACAATCTCTCCTTATGATATCAGATTCATATCAAAAATTTGGACACGTACCTTATGGCGATGATGATCTTGGACTCCAGACGATGTCAAAAAACACATCTGTAAAAGTGTGTATTGACCCCGGGGCATTTATGATATCTATGCCTGCAACTTCGTGGGGACAATGGCTTAAACAAAAACACCGGCATTTATCCGCGTCACATTATTACAAACCCTCTTTATTGTGGCAACCGGCTCTTTATGGAGTTTCAATAATCATTCACTGGCTTTTTCTTCCATTTATCATCTTCTTTTTTAATTGGTGGCTTTGGGTTCCGGTGTTTGCAATTGGACTTTTAATTCGCTGGCTGAATTATTTTTACTGGACTAAAAAATTGGGGGACAGAGATACTACATGGAAATATCTTTTGCTTGAGAT